>JBDNHP010000111.1:0-8027 GCA_041688765.1 Flavobacteriales bacterium | reverse complement strand
ATGACTTCCGCCATTACTACCATTGCCGTAGAATCCACCGCCTGCTCCACCTTGATAACCACCAGCTGTGCTTCCTCCGTAACCATCTTGGCCACCCGCTGCAGTCTGTGTACAAGCAGGAGGTGTTGCGCCATTTCCGGTAATTTGCCCATGAGCAAGCGCAATGTTTCGAGTGCAATTTGCTCCATGTTGGGTTGATGGGCCGCCACCACCGCCGCCTGCGATGAGGTATGGCACATTACCAGCAGATTTCACGACAAAAGATCCACCGCCTCCGCCGTTTTCGTTGCCATGAGGATCATTTATAATATTTCCGGTGCCCCCCATTTGCCCAACAAGAATGTCAAATGTGTCTCCTGGGCTAACACTGAATGTTCCTTTCATTCTAGCACCAAGTCCTCCTGTTAAACTGATGTTTCCACCTCCACCACCTTGAGCACCAAAAGCTTCAAAGGTTACTTCAGTAACTCCATCAGGAACAGTCCATTGTTGAGTTCCTCCTGTATAATTGAACTGAACTTCACCCAAAGCTGCCGGATCGAAACAGTTGCCACATTCATCAAGCACATAAACTCCGCCACAAACGCCAGCACAATCAAAGAAAAAGTAACATGACCCATCATCACATCCGGCCATTGGATCAAAATTGCAAGCAGCCGCGTTATTACAACCCGGATAGATACAAGAAAAATCATCACAATGAGCTTCTGGATCGAAATTGCAAGCAGCAGGATCTATACATCCATCTGGATAATAGCACTCAGAAGGAGCACCAGCAGCTGGGTTGTAGTTACAGGCCTCTTCTTCTTGGCAGCCTTCAATACATGGAGGGACCGTACTATAATTAAAACTTACAAATCCATTTCCGTTGCGAACTCCTGACTCGGCTAGTAAAAGAGTGCCCGATTGATAAGAGCCGCCACCGCCACCAGAGTAGCCACTTCCGGGATAAGGCGCACCGCCACCAGAATATCCACCACCGGCACCACCACCTATATTATTACTGTGAGTTCCTGCTCCTCCGCCATACCCTCCAAATGCATCGCCTGTATAACTGTATCCACCAGCACCGCCATTTATGAATCCATATCCAAAAGTCTGCCCATAATTACCATTAGCTGATCCGTTACTGAAGAAGCCTCCGCCTCCGCCACCTCCGCCCCCGCAGTTGTTGGCATCTCCACCACCGTTGCCGTTTACACCTCCATTTGCACCGCATCCTATTCCAGAGGAGCCCTCAATTGTCGTTTGGCCAGGCTGTCCCTGACTTCCGCATGTTGCTCCTGAACCGCCACCTGCTACTACTAAAGCGACATTGGCATTGGTAGATACAAAAGAACCGCCACCACCACCGGCAGCATTATTCACATCATTTGCTTTTTGTCCTACAAGAATTTTCAATTGTGTTCCTGGACTCACAGCTACCACACTTTGAATTCTAGCACCGCGTCCGCCGGCATTTCCACAACTAAACCCACCCTGAGCTCCGTATGCATCTACCGTTATTTCAGTAACACCAGCTGGTACCGTCCAATATTGTAAACTACCAGTATAATTGAAGTTCATAGTAACATCCTGTTCTGCCGGATCATAACAATTTCCGCAGGCATCAAGCACAAACACGCCACCGCATTGGCCGGCACAATCAAAGATGTAATCACATGATCCATCTTCTGTTTCAGCAAGTGGATCATAATTACATGCTCCGGGATCGGTACAACCTATATTGTATAAACATGAGCCATCGTCAAAATTCGAAGCTGGATTGTAGTTATCTGCACTAGGGTCTGGGCATCCAGGTCTACAATCAGGCACTATTGTATAAGTGATAATAACAAGTCCATTACCATCGCGAACCCCGCCTTGATTATTCTGGTTTAATCCTAAATTGATTGAACCACCGCCACCAGCATTGCCGGAACTTCCGTAGCCACCTCCACCGCCGGAATAGCCGCCGCCGCCGCCGCAACCGTCGCAGCCTCCGCCGCCACCACCGCCGTATCCGCCTTCTATAGCACTGCAATAGCCTATGCCACCAGCACCACCGTTCAAATAGGCAAGTCCACGCGCATTGGCCACATAGCAAGTTGCCTCTTGTCCATCTGTATAGAATCCACCGCCGTTACCTGCGCAAGGACCATTGATGCCATTGATAGCTCCTTCGCCATCATTACCGGCAATACCATTATATGTTATTCCATAGTTTGGACTATGTCCATTCATTCCTGAAGTTCCAACTACAGCATGCTGATTTCCATTATCGCCATTATTTGATCCACCGCCACCACCGGCAATAATCATTGTAGAGTTATTTGATGCTCTAACAACAAATGATCCACCGCCGCCTCCAGGTCTATATCGGCTGTGGTCTTGACCTTTTTCTCCGACAAGAATATCGATTGTTTCACCAGGGATTACGATAAAATCTCCGATCATTTTTGCTCCTCTACCGGATGGTGCACTTCCGCTGAGTCCTCCACCTCCTTGAGCTCCATAAACTTCAATTCTGGCATTTGTTGTCCCCGCAGGAACGAGCCAATACTGCATTGAACCTGTATAGTTAAAGGTGATTTGGTCTGTGATTGTGGGGTCATAACAGTTTCCGCAGGCATCCAATTCAAAAATACCTCCACAAGTGCCCATACAGTCAATAGTCCAGATGCAAGAGCCGTCATTTATTACAGCCAATGGGTTGTAATTACAAGCTGAAGGTATGGTACAACCGCTTTGGCTGTAGGACGAGACCATACCTAACAAAGACGCACAAAGCGTCAGAAACAATCGGAATTGATTCATTTTAATTTTGGTTAAGGATTTAGAAACGCAGTGCAGACCGCTCTAGCACTGAAATTTGATTGTAATGTATTAAGGGTTTAACTCAAGCAATGCACCATTGAGGATTTTCACCTCAAATTTCTGACATTAAATGAGCCTCTAAATTATAGAAAAATAGATCAATCGTAACAGTTGTCATCATAATATTTTTCTACGGTCAAAAAAAAGGCTGTCCTATGGGGACAGCCTCTAAAATTTCAGATTGAAATCTGATTAAAATTTCACACGTTCATCTTTGATTTCAGCCGCCTCAACCATCGCGTTGAATACGCCAAATCCACCGATAACCCTTCCCTGAAGACGGGTTAACATGGTTTGTTTGTCAGCAGTATAATCATCTTTAGCTGGAGCAGGGATAATTTCTGAAGATGGAGCGAGCACGTAGATACCTGTTAAACCTTTAATGGGTGTAGACATTTCGCCTTGCTTCAAATAGAATGCAGTACCAATCACTTTTAGTTCGTTAGCTCCGCCACCAGGCATTGCTGCGGCATTCAAAGCCAGATCAGTTGCAGTTTGTACTGTAGTTTCAGCAGTTTTTGCCACTTCGTCAAGATTTTTGCCCGCAGACATAATCTCAATGAATTTTTCCGCTTTTTTCTCTTTTTTAACTTCTTCTTCCATTAATAGCTTTATGCTTTCGAAAGAAGGCTCCCCTTCTTCAGTTTTATCAGTGAGAAGTGCTATTACATATTGATTGCCAACAGGAAGTGGACTCGAAACATCGCCAAGCTCTGCTTTGTATGCCCAGTTTACTACAGTAAAAGCATTTTGTAAACCGGCAATATTAGTAGCATTTGGTGCAATTGATTTAGCTTCCTGAGCACCCATTGAATCTGCTACAGCGGTAAACAATTCTTCAGAGCTATTAGCTATAGCAAAATCGTTAGCCTCTTGGTAAGAGTTAGACATGGTAGCAGCAGAAGGTAATACGTTTTTAATAATTTCAGCAATTGTTGTTTCTTGAACTTCTCTGCGGTCAGTAATCTCAATCAAGTGGATTCCGAATTGGGTTTGAACGATAGGCATATCACCAATTTTTCCATTGAAACAAGCTTCTTCGAATGATGCAACCATGCGGCCTTTTCCAAACCAATCAAGATTTCCGCCTTTTGCAGCAGAACCAGGATCTTCAGAAAATTTCTTGGCCAGTTCGTCGAAATTCTTATCCTTCTTTGCAACTTTTTTAATGCTATCGGCTTTAGCTCTAAGACTTGCCATTTGAGGCTCTTCTCCTTTAAGAAGAATATGACGAGCATTTACTTCAACAGCAGGTTCGCGACCGATAATTTTGTAAAGCTTCAAGGCATTGCCACTGCTAAAAGGACCTACAACGCTGTCGATATCCGCACTTACAAGAGCTTGGTCAGCAGCCCCAATCAAATCACCACTGCGATATTTACGCACACTGTAAGACGCTGCATCAGAATTAGCAATTATATAAGTGCTATCGTTTAAAGTTTTCTGAAAGTCAGGCGCCATCATAGTGAGCACCGTTCTTAGCAATGCTGAATCTTCATCACTCGCAGCCACATTGAAAGTGACAAACTTAACAGAGCGACCAAGTTTTTGCTTGTATTTCTTTTCTGATTTATGCTTTTCGTAATAAGCTTTTACGTCACTTTCAGAGAATGTAATCGTTGAATCTGGAATATCAACAAATTTCTTCACTACGAAATCAACGTTCAATTTCTCGCCTTTCATGCGATCTTCCAGCTTAGCATCGAGATTATTAGCATACATGCCGGATTTTACCATTGCGTCATACTTTTCACGCATACGTGCTGCTGTTAGCACAAGCTTATAATCTTCCCATCTTCTTCGGTCTACATACTCAGGACTGTTATACCAAGCACTCATGGTTTCTCTGAGACCTTGTCTGGCTTCATTAGTAACAGTACCACCGTAGAATACGCTGTTTGCGAATGAAGAAACATTGGTTCCGAAACGAAGTTCATCGTATTCTTCTTTGCCAATGCTCATTCCGAGAGCTTCGTAATCGTCTTTAAGTACGACTTCCTGAATTAAATCGCCCCAAACGGCGTTTTTCAGACCCTCATCGTTCTGATAGGTTAGAATTTCCTTGCGGTCACGCAGTTTTTGTTGATAGATGTCGAGGGTGATTTCCTCGCCGTCTATGGTTCCTACGGTAACTGTTGAAGGTCCGCCTTTTCCGAAAAGTGCCATTACAGCATCGTAAGGGACCAGGAATCCGATCATACCAATCCCTATTACTATGAGAAGTAATTCCTTCTTTTTCCTGATTTTGTCGATCATTGCCATCGCTGAGAATGCTTTGATTTAAGAGGCTGCGAATATACGGATGTTCATGGAGATTTGAAATACCCCTTTAATCTTCATCACGAAGATGAATAATTTCTATACGATTTTGACTCACTTTAGTCACTTCGAGTGTGTAATCGCCTACGCGGATAAGGGTTCCAATTTCCGGGATATCTTCGTAGTGATGCAAAAATAATCCTGCTAAAGTATCATAATCATCCTTTTCAGGTAGGCTAAGCCTATAAGTTTCGTTCAAATAATCGATAGATAATCGGGCAGAAAACTCAAATTGACCATCTCCCAAGTCTCTTTCGATCATTTCCTCCACATCATGTTCGTCTTCTATGTCTCCAAATATCTGTTCAACTATATCTTCCATGGTTAAAATACCTGATGTGCCGCCATATTCATCCACTACCACCGCCATATTGCGCTTCTGAAGAATGAATTGTTCTAATACTTCATTTGCAGCCATAGGCTCAGGTACTATAATTACCGGACGAAGAACATTTTTAATGTTAGCAGGCTTAAGAAATAGCTCAAACGAATGCACATAACCAATAATGTTGTCAATGTTCCTTCTGAAAATCAGTATTTTACTGAGTCCAGTCTCAATAAACTTGGCTTTTAATTCCTCTACACTATCCTCAATATCTAATGCGATGATTTCATTTCGCGGGATTAAGCAGTCTCTTGCCTTTAAACTTCCAAAATCTAAAGCGTTTTGGAAAATCTGAATTTCATGGTCTATCTCTTCTTTAGGATTCACATTTTTCGTTGCTTCCCTAATATAATGGTCAAGATCTACCCGGCCAAACTCTACTTTGTTAGGATTCAAATCGGCCTTGAAGAATATTCTTAGGGTTAATCGGGAAAGTCCTGTTACAATACTCGCAGGAATATAAAGAATGAAATATAGAGCGATAAGAGGCAAGGTAAACAAGCTTAGCAAACGATTAGGTGCCGCACTAAAAATTGCTTTTGGCAGGAATTCCCCGGTAAGCAAAATGATTAATGTAGATATAATGGTTTGAAGAATTAGGCTGAGGGTTGGTTGCAATGTGGAATCAATTCCCAAAACATGAAGTATGATCTCCCCCATGCAGATACCATATATTACTAAAGCAATATTGTTTCCAACCAGCAGTGTGCCAATGAGCTGCTTGGGGTGCTTGAGGAGGTAAGATAAGATAGATGCAGAAAATTGACCTTGCTTGTTTTCAAGTTCTATCTGAAGTCGGTTCGCAGAGATAAATGCGATTTCCATCCCTGAGAAGAAAGCCGAAAATAGAATTGTTGCGATGATTGCCGAAATGGCAAAACTGATGTCCATAGATCAATAGAAGCGTTCAAATATAAGCAATTGCTCAGGAATTGTTTTCTTCCTGCTTCTTGCTTTCCATGCGCTTCCTGAAAAAACGTCTAAATGCAAACATGGAACCTGCAATACATGGCACAGGTAGCCATTGTTTTCCGTCAGCCCATCCATTCATACTGATTTCAACAGTAACCCAGATAGCAGATGCAATGGCAATTCCAAGCCAAACATGCTCCATAGTTTTATTCATTTTCTCCAGCATTGCTTTTATAGAATTAAGGTTTCGGTTCCTGTTTCAGAGAATCTTCCTTTAAATAAAGGTCTCCAGTAATTTCTTTAATGGTATAACGAGAAAAACGCTCATCAGTTTCAAGCCCTTTGCCAAAAAGAACGCCATCCTGACGTGTAATTTTAACATATTTATTGGTAACAATCTTAGAACTGTCTTGATACCATATTAATTCTTCGGTATTAAGCTGCTCGCCCTTCATATTCTTTAATACTACATCTTCACGCGCTTCCAAAATACGTTTTTCTTCGATGAATAGTCCATTGTTTGCGCTGAGCTCAGCTTCCAAATTGCCCAAACTGTCATAAATAAAGACTACTAATCCCCCACTTACCTCTATTCTGGCATCTTCACCCTCATAGCGATCTAAGCGGGCAGCACTTAACCTGTTTTTAAGAATGCCCTTTTCCGTATAGTCAAATTGGGCATTAAATGTAGTCTGGATCGGTAGATTGCTCTCACCGGTTAATGCTTCGATCTCCTTTATGTCGTTTTTACATGAAAAAAGCATTCCGGCCAATAAGACCGGAATGCTCAATATTCTATTTGACTTGGCAAGTTTCAAAATCACTTGCGCTCGCGCACTATTGTGGATTCTCCAAAACAAGTAGTAAAGGAGTCGCCTTCTTTTATTCCATATTGAAACAAATCTTCTCTACTTGGGAATTGACTAGCTGCAGAAGCAATTTTACGATCGGCTTTATCAGCAACACTTGGATCTGCACGTTTCGCTTTTGCGTAGTAATCAGCAGCTAACCAATAAACACTGCGAGCACCCAATTTACCGTCTTCACATTGCGCCGAACTACTAGCAATCACATCACCGATAAGTAAGTAAGCCTCACCGCTGCCGCCATTTATTTCCAAAACCTTATTCGCATAAGATCTTGCTTTACTTGTCATTTTAAGCGCAGAAGCAACTTGTCCGGCTTTCAATGCGTAGTTTTCTTTATCAGAACAATCTCCGCAAAGATCAAAGGCCTCTTCAAAATACTTCAATGATTTCCCGAGTTCATTCTTTTTAGCATAGCCGTGTCCAATAGCATAAGCTGAAGGTGAACTTGGCTCTGAAGCGTGCACTGCTTCTGCTACACTCAAATAAATGGCGTTTTCAGAACAATCTTTCTTATTTAAAAGGCGAAGAACTTTCTTTTTAAGTTCGAAGTCGTTGGGATTAGCTTTCAACTTGTTCTCTAAAACCGGCACCATTTCTTCACAATTCGAGATCAAAATAAAAATCTCATCGATATTGTTTTTCGCCTTTGCGTAGTTTTCAATAGCGCTTTCTTTAGTTGCTGTTTT
>JBDNHP010000110.1:0-2814 GCA_041688765.1 Flavobacteriales bacterium | reverse complement strand
GCCAAAAGCATTAGCTAATTCACTATTCGCGTCCACTACATAATGAGCGCGGTAGGCTTTTTCTTTAGCATGAGCTTTCATGGCTTCCATAGAATCATCTCCGCTACGCTTAGCTTCATTTGAATTTACCAAAACAAAACCTAGCTTAGTTCCACCTGCTGTTACAGCTAATTCGCGGTAACGGTTTTCCCATCCTTCGCTGCCTTCAGCACCAACAACAAATGGACAAGTATTACACGAAAAAATAACCAACAAACCATTTTCCTGCTTCATATCAGCAAGAGATAGCTCTCTGTCATTTACGCTTTTCATTTTGTAATCCTGCATAGGAGCCGCAGCGCCAATTTCTAAAACAGGATACTGATCTTGCGCTTGAGCGCCTATGCTTGCCAAAACAATTGCTAATGAAGCAAGAGCAGTAGCGTAAAATTTTCTTTTCATTTGATATAGTTTTAATTGTAACCTCACGAAGATAAAGATTGTTCTTTATCGACGCACCCTAACAACAATAATCATTCCAATAATAACATCGGCTTTAGCAATCCAATAGCTTGTTCTACGGTGTGTACATCATTAAATGAATATCGAAGACTTCCCTGTTTTTCATACATTTTTCCAGCTCTAGGGTTGAGCTTTACATAATTCAACACATTGGTGAAAGCCGCACTCTCGTAGTAAGGGGAGTCTTGTTTGCTAATGAAATAGCCAATCATTTTGCCTGATTTAAGAATGAGCTTTTCAAAGCCAATAGACTTGGCTAACCAACGCAATCTAATAGTAGAAACCAGATCTTCCGTTTCCTTTGGTATCGCCCCAAAACGGTCTTCCAATTTGGTTCTGAATTCCAACAATGACTGCTCAGTTGACGTCTCATCGAGCTCTCTGTAGAGGTTCAATCGTTCAGTAATGCTTCCCACATACTCATCTGGTATCAAAATCTCAAAGTCAGTTTCGATAACCGTATCTTGAACAAACTCCTTCCTTTTCTTCAGATCTTCAATAAAAACTTCTCTGAATTCATTCTCCTTGAGTTCCTGAACTGCTTCGTTCAAAATCTTATGATACATCTCAAAGCCTATATCAGAAATAAAACCACTTTGTTCAGCCCCTAACAAATCACCGGCTCCTCTTATATCCAAATCCCGCATCGCAATGTTAATTCCACTTCCCAAATCGCTAAATTGTTCAATGGCTTGCATTCTCTTTCTCGCATCGTTACTCAAAAGTGATGCAGGCGGTGCTAATAAATAGCAAAATGCTTTCTTATTGGAGCGCCCCACTCTACCTCGCAATTGATGTAAATCACTCAATCCAAAATGATGGGCTTCATTTATAATTATCGTATTCGCATTCGAAATATCAATGCCTGATTCTACTATGGTAGTGGCAACTAAAACATCATACGCCCCTTCAATAAAATCATTCATTACTTCTTCCAACTTATCGCCATCCATTTGTCCATGGCCCACACAAATGCGCACATCCGGACATAATCGCTGTATCATTCCGGCAACTTCTCTTATGGATTGCACTTTATTGTGAATAAAGAAAACTTGTCCTCCTCGTGTTACCTCATAAGTAATGGCATCTCTAATGATTTCTTCATTAAAAGTGCGGATTTCAGTTTGAATAGGATAGCGGTTGGGAGGAGCTGTTGCAATAATGCTGAGATCTCTCGCATTCATCAATGAAAACTGTAATGTGCGGGGAATTGGAGTCGCAGTCATAGTGAGAGAATCAACCGTTTCACGAAGGGTTTTGAGTTTATCTTTTACCCCTACGCCAAATTTTTGCTCCTCATCTACAATCATCAAACCTAAATCTTTAAAAATAACCCTATTTGCAACAAGTGCATGAGTTCCTATAATAATGTCAATTTTTCCTGATTCCAGATTTTTAAGGGTTTCCGCTATTCTTTTAGCTGATTTAAAACGATTGATATAATCCACTTTACATGGAAAATCTGCCAACCTTTTACTAAAGTTTTTATAATGTTGCAGCGATAAAATAGTAGTAGGAACTAGCACTGCAACCTGCTTTCCATCAGTTACCGCTTTAAACGCCGCACGAATAGCAATTTCTGTTTTACCAAATCCAACATCACCGCAAACAAGTCGGTCCATTGGCACCGCTTGTTCCATATCATTCTTCACATCCTGTGTTGCTTTCAATTGATCCGGTGTATCTTCATACATAAATGAAGCTTCCAATTCATTTTGAAGATAAGAATCGGGACTATATGCAAAACCTTTAGTAGCCCTACGTTTCGCGTATAATTGTATAAGGTCGAAAGCAATTTCTTTAACTCTCTTTTTAGTTTTCTTCTTGAGATTTCCCCAAGCTGCCCCTCCCAATTTATGCACTGATGGAGCAGTTCCTTCCTTGCCTGTATATTTAGAAATACGATGCAGAGAATGAATGCTTACATACAATGTATCCCCGTCCCGATAAGTGAGCCTTATCGCCTCTTGCTCTTTACCATTCACTTCAATCTTTTGGAGTCCGCTGAAAACTCCAACTCCGTGATCTATATGCACCACAAAATCTCCCGGTTCCAAACCACTGAGCTCTTTTAAACTCAATGCCTCCTTACTTTTTTTAAATCCTTCTTTAAGTCTGAAACGGTGATAACGATCAAAAATCTGATGGTCCGTATAACATGCCAGTTTGATTTGCTTATCTACAAATCCCTCGCTCAATTCGAGCACAATGGGCTTAAAAAGCACCTCATGCTCTTTATCTTCAAAAATGCTATACAATCGCTCAATCTGCTTGGGATTTTCAGCCACTAGAGAATTGAGCATTCCTCCTTTT
>JBDNHP010000109.1:0-6248 GCA_041688765.1 Flavobacteriales bacterium | reverse complement strand
GTAAGACCAAAATCCAACATGGCCCCCTGCACCATAATAGAAGTTCAAACGATCTTCACCAAAGGCATTAATGTGTCTTTCGTACAATCCTGTTAAAACGAAGCCTCGGTAATGCATTCCTAAGATTCCTTCAACGGCATCTTGATCATTTACAAAATGCTTTATTGTTACTCCGGCAGGAAATCCACCTCTAAGACCTATCCCTGTGCTATAATCTGCTTGGCTAACTGCCTGCATAGAAAAACATAATAGGCTAATAATGACAACATTATGAATCTTTTTCATAATTTTATTTTTTAGAAACGTAAGTTTTCGCTGCAAAATTACAGCATCATGTGAAAAAATTATGAAGTCAAAATTCAGAGCAAAGAGACAGTTTTATTCAGAAGCCTTAATCTAGAACGAAACCATGATTTGATGCGAATGCGTTC
The DNA here is from genome assembly GCA_041688765.1 of Flavobacteriales bacterium. GTDB lineage: Bacteria > Bacteroidota > Bacteroidia > Flavobacteriales_D > Sanyastnellaceae > JBDNHP01. The sequence continues at coordinate 5,817 of JBDNHP010000109.1, read as the reverse complement.
TGTGCATTTATCAAAACTTCTTGTCCTTCAATTCTTTGCTGATCAATAAGCTCTTTAAGATCAAAACTTTGGGCTTGTATTTCGGGAGTAAATAGGCTATCAGGAACTTTCAAAAGCTCAATAAATTGAACATAATTATTTTGAGCTAAATCATGATAGCTATCGAACATCTTACTGGCAGCTAGAAACAAAGTAGAGTCCTTTTTATATGGGCCCGATACTTTTAGCTGTGTTGAAGCATTGCTTAAACTTCTAACAAATTCAGCATGCGCGGTATCCATCTTTTCTGGAATAAAATCAACAAAACTTTCATCGAGGGCAAGTAATGACTGAACAACACCATCCTGAAGTTCAACAATTTTGTCGTTGTATTCTACCGCTTTTTCATTCGCCAAGTTGCAGGATGCCATTGAAACAATTAATGCAGCAGTGATGAGAAAATGAGATTTCATAATCAGCATTCAGTAATTTTAGTTCATTACAAATGTACGACGAATTATTCGTTTTTCAGCCTGAATCTCAATTAAATATATACCAACGGGAAAATCGGACAAATTACAGCTCATTTTATTTTGTCTGGATTCAATAGTCAATTCACTCAAAAGAGCCCCAGTAAAAGAAAAGATATTTACCTTTTCAATAAGCTCATTTGATTGGATAGTAAAATTACCATGATTTGGGACAGGAAAAATTTTCATTTCGGATAAAACGGACTCTTCCACTGATACAAAAGGAATAGAATACAAATCAGCAGCACCCAAGCCGGCATCATCACCGCCGCAAACCATCACTACGTTGGAGCCTTGAACTTCAAGATTGCAAGCTGCATAGCGATATCGTCCCTCAACTGTACTACCAAAATCCGTTTGCCAAAAATCCGTTTGAACACCCTCTTCAAACATGGTCGAAAATGAGTTTGAATATGTTAAATCCACCTCTATGCCTGAATGATTCGTGCTTCCAGGCAAGAGCACATAATCCATTCCCTCATGAATAACATTAAACATTTCCAAATAACTTTGTCCTTGCGGAATGCCTACCAATTCAGTCCAATCATTTGTTTCAGGATCAAAAAGAACGGATGAAATTTCACCTTCAAACAAATTTAATCCACCATTAAAAAACCTTCCTCCTACTACCAACACATGGCCGGAGTTGAGAAGCACAGCCGCATGATTATCACGCGCATAAATCACGGGTTCCACTTCGCTCCAAGAATCTGTTTCAGGATCATAAATTTCACTATCATTCATTTGAAAACCATAATCGGGATTAAATCCTGCCACAACCAAAACACGACCGTCAGCAAGCAAAGTCGCAGTGTGCGAACTCCTTGGCGCAATCATCGGTTCCGCAGCAATAATGCTATTAGTTTCAGGATTATAAATATCGCAAGAAGCTTGATCAATACTGCCATTATAACCACCAGCAATAAGGATTCGCCCATCATTTAGTTCGGTCAAGGTATGATTGGATCTTCCAGTGCTCATATCAGGGCCCTCTTCAAATTCTTCATTCACAGGATCATAAAGTTCTGTAGAAGCAAAATTGCTTTTTCCGCCATCCCAACCACCTGTAACTAACACTTCTCCATTGTTCAGCAAAATAGATTTATGCGTAAATCTTGCGGAAATCATTGGGCTCGCAGGAAGCCAATCACCAATAGCATAATCATAAACTTCAGCCGAATTGGTAATTACATTTCCATTATAACCACCGCAGATCAATGCCTTTCCCTCATCAAAAGTTGTTGCCGTATGACCGTTACGAAACTCAAGCATAGGAGCAGTTTCCTGCACAGTCCATTGAGTAAAGCCAAGTTGAGCTGCTGAGCAAAACAATAGGCTAAGCGAAAGGGTAAGGGTTTTTTGCATCGTTAAACGTTTTATCAATTAATGGATAAAGATATAAAAAGCTAGAGACGGCCAATGGCCTGTCTATACCTATCTTAGCCCAATGGAAATAACAACCGGCCTCATACCGGGTACCGATCCCCGTGACGGTTGGGTTTTACTACTGGATAAGCCACTAACTTGGAGCTCATTTGATGCCGTTAATAAGATCCGCTACACCTTTAAAAGCTGTCACGGGATTAAGAAAATAAAGGTGGGACATGCCGGAACGCTTGATCCATTGGCAACAGGCATTCTAATTATTTGTGTTGGAAAAGCAACCAAACAGGCTGAATCTCTAATGAGTGAACAGAAAGAATACACTGGTAAATTTCTTTTCGGAAAAACCACCCCTTCTTACGATGCCGAAACGGAGCCTGAACATGACTTTCCAAGCGATCACCTCACATTAGCAAAATTGAGGGAACTGGCTAAAATAATGATTGGCGAACAGGATCAAATGCCTCCAGTATTTTCAGCTAAAAAAGTAGATGGCAAACGCGGTTACGACATGGCTAGAGCGGGATTAGAAATAAAATTGAGAACTGCCAAAATCAGTATTGATGAATTTGAAATCCTGAGTTTCGAGAACAATATCGCAGAGTTTCGGGTGAAATGCAGCAAAGGCACATATATACGTTCTATAGCCCATGATTTTGGGCAACTCGCTAGTTCGGGGGCTTATCTTATTGAACTCCGAAGAACAGGAAGCGGTGAATTTACCATTGACATGACCTCCGATCTGGAACAGACTTTAAAGGCCATAGCAGACTTCGAAATGCCTATTGAAACTGACTGAAAATCTGACGCTTGACAAAGGCTCTCGATCTTCGTATCTTTGCCCGCCTTTTAAAAACGGTCATAAATGAAACTCTCACAGTTCAAATTCAAGCTCCCGGAAAATTTAATTGCCCAACATCCGGCCGAAAATCGCGACGAATCTCGCCTGATGGTAGTAAATCGCGAAAAAGGCAAAATAGAACATAAGACATTCAAGGACATCTTAAAAATCTTTGGCGATGGAGATGTTTTTATTGCCAATGATTCCAAAGTTTTTCCGGCCCGTATGTACGGCAATAAGGAGAAAAGTGGTGCTCTTATTGAAGTTTTTCTTTTGAGAGAACTCAATGGCGACAGTTTGCTTTGGGATGTGTTGGTTGATCCTGCCCGTAAAATCAGAATAGGAAACAAACTTTATTTTGGCGAAAACGATGAGTTAGTTGCTGAAGTAATCGACAATACTACTTCAAGAGGTCGAACACTGCGTTTCCTATTCGATGGTAATCATGATCAATTCAAAGAAACAATTTTCAAATTAGGCGAAACCCCGCTGCCAAAATATATCAAGCGCGCAGTAGAGCCTGAAGATGCCGATCGATATCAAACCGTTTTTGCTAAAAACGAAGGAGCCGTTGCCGCACCTACTGCAGGATTGCATTTCAGCCGTGAACTAGTAAAACGTCTTGAACTTAAAGGCGCGGAATTTGCCCCCATCACTTTGCACTTAGGACTTGGAACTTTCAGGCACGTTGAAGTAGAAGACCTTACCAAGCATAAAATGGATAGTGAGCAAGCAATAATTCCTCTCGCTACTACTGAAATTGTTAACAGAGCTTTAGACAATCGTAAAAAAGTTTGTGCAGTAGGCACAACCGTAATGCGGACCATAGAGTCATCAGTAAGCACCTATGACCGCTTAAAAGAGTATGATGGCTGGACGAATAAGTTCATTTTCCCTCCTTATGATTTCCACATCGCCAATACCATGATTACTAATTTCCATACCCCTGAAAGTACTTTGTTGATGATGACATGTGCATTTGGCGGATATGACTTAGTAATGGAGGCCTACAATACAGCCATAAAAGAGAAGTACCGCTTCTATGCTTATGGTGATGCAATTTTGATTATTTAAAATAATTTTCACTAAGTTAGGAGCATGATGAAATACATTGTGCTCCTTTTTTTTGTGTTACAGTTTTGTTCGCCCAACAGCACTTTGCGCGCCCAAACCTCCTTAATGAATGAGGCAGAACTGATTCAATACATTCTGAATGAAGCCCCATTTGAAGATATATCCTCAGAAACCGGAACTGAAAACCCAAAAATCGTTGCTGCGCTGTTAGCTCTTGCATTGGGACCATTTGGAGTTCATCGCATGTATTTAGGCACCGAATTGCGCGTGCCAGTTTTCTACACTCTCACATTAGGAGGAGGCTTGGGGATTTTACCATTGATTGATTTCTTTTATATTTTAATGAGTAAGAATCAAGAGCAATTTAAAGACAATGGCAAGGTGTTTATGTGGGGAGGAGACTCAAAAAGAGAATGAGAGGGGAGAATGCTGAAGGCAAGCTTTGAGTTTCAAAACAGTCAAATAAATTCAATAATAGCATTTAAATATTCGAAAATAAAGAGCATTCATTAAAGCCTTATTCATTCATATTAATAGAAAAATTCGAAAGTAGCACATTCTACTTTCACGAGCATTTTCGACTAGCCAACTTCCTTAGCCGTTTTCCTAACGCCTAGCATCCAAATTTACAATTCCAAACACTCATCTTTCCCTTTATTTGCTGTCCTTTCAGTCAATTGTATTATCGCTAATTAAATGAACTTTTCTATGAAAATGCTCTTCAAAAGCAAATTTATTGAATTGACTATTCTTCATTAAGCAAGATCAATAAATTCGGCCTCTGAGTATAATCGAATAACCAAGGCAGAGGAAAAAAACCTTTATGAGGATGCCCTTTAGTCGATTAAAGAAATCTTGACATACTCACTAGATAGTAACTACAATAAAACTAAATGGCCAAATACCTAAATAAATATAGAATATCCTCTTCCCGATTAAAAGGCTGGGACTATAGACGGGATTCGGCATATTTCATAACCATTTGCACCAAAAACAAATGATATCATTTTTGAGAAGTGATTAACAAGGCGATGATATTAAATGAAATTGGAAAACTAGCCCATCAATTTTGGAATGAAATTCCAAAACACTTTCCTCATGTGGTACTTGGTGAATTTGTAATAATGCCAAACCATACCCATGGTGTATTGATATTGAGGAGGGATGAGAATAAAATTGGAAAGGAGATAAAGAAAATTGAGGGGATTCAGAATATAGATGGGGCTGAGGGGATTCTGGCTGATGGGGGGATTGGAGTCATTATACCTGTGGAGCCGTTGCAATGCAAGGGATCCACAGGCCCTTCCAATCCCATTGCAAAATATAAAAATGGAAAAATGGCATCCATCTCTCCTAAGGCTGGAAGCATATCAACAATCATAAGATCATACAAATCTGCTTTATCTAAACATGCTCATTTTATAAATCCCAATTTTGAATGGCAAACCCGATTTCATGATCACATTATAAGGAATTCATTAGCATTTGATCGGATTTCAAACTACATTAAAAACAACCCTTTGAATTGGGGCAGAACTAAAAAAAATCGAATTAAGAAATAGTCTAAAATCCTGTTCGATAAAACTGCTAGAAAGACATCTGACAATGCTTCTGGAACTAAAAATTATAAAAGATTGCAGCAACAATAGCCAAAACCTATTTACAATAAAGATCCGGCTCTGGGCAAAGGCTAAAAAGGCATTCATTTCAAAACCGGACAACTGAATCTTAGCCACAAAAAAACCGCCCTTTCGAGCGGTTTTCACATTTAATATATTTTCTGATTACTCAGCTTTCACTCGCTTAATGCTGCAACCCAAATTCTTTGTTGCATCGGGCGAAATTGCTTTACCTGCAGCAAGATTCTTCATCGCTGTTTGTAACCAATGTTCTTTTACTTCAGAAGCCTTTTCATGATTGTCATCAATTGCGCCTTTGTAAACTAGGTTCATGTCTTTATCAAATAAAAACACATGAGGTGTTGTACGCGCGCCAAAAGCATTAGCTAAT
>JBDNHP010000108.1:0-4330 GCA_041688765.1 Flavobacteriales bacterium | reverse complement strand
GTTTTGAACGCAATACTCCTTTTTACTCAGATTACTTAAGTTACAACGCTCAATGTGTTGGTCCCATGAAAGTGTCTTCTTCATGGCTGCAATCAAAGAAATTAATTTGTGATTTTTGGACGTGCTTTAGCGGAGGGATACTACAGAAGAGGGCAACTATGATTTAGTGGGCAACAATATGCCGGTATTCTTTATCCAAGACGCAATAAAATTTCCCGATTTAGTTCATGCGGTAAAACCAGAACCTCATAATGAAATCCCACAAGCGGCATCGGCCCATGATACATTTTGGGATTTTATTTCATTGATGCCTGAAAGTACCCACATGATCATGTGGGTAATGAGCGACCGCGCTATTCCACGAAGTTTGAGAATGATGGAAGGTTTCGGAGTGCATACATTCCGTTTTATAAATGAAAAAGGAGTTTCGCATTTCGTTAAATTTCACTGGAAACCTTTGCTGGGAATCCATTCAGTTGCATGGGATGAAGCACAAACCATTTCAGGCAAAGACTCTGATTTTCATAGAAGAGATTTATGGGAAGCTATTGAAAGTGGAGCGTTTCCGGAATGGGAATTAGGTGTTCAAATAGTTCCTGAAAAAGACGAGCACAAGTTTGAATTTGATCTGCTCGACCCCACTAAGTTAATTCCTGAAGAAATTATTCCCGTGCAACGAATCGGTAAAATGACCTTGAACCGAAACCCCGATAATTTCTTTGCTGAAACAGAACAAGTTGCTTTTCATCCTGGGCATTTAGTACCGGGCATTGATTTTACAAACGACCCTTTGCTGCAAGGAAGATTGTTCTCTTATACTGATACACAATTATCGAGATTAGGGAGCCCAAACTTTCACGAGATTCCTATTAACCGTCCTATTGTACCTGTGATGAATAATCAGCGTGACGGCCAAATGCGGCAAACTATCAATAGCGATAAAGCAAGTTATCAACCCAACACCATTAGCAACGGTTGTCCGTTTCAGGCCAAAGCAGTTGATGGAGGTTTTACAAGTTTTCAGGAACGCGTAGATGCAAAAAAAATCCGTGGGCGCAGCAGGAGTTTCTTTGACCATTTCAGTCAGGCAACTTTATTTTTTAACAGTCAGGCAGATCACGAAAAGAATCACATCATCAATGCACTCACATTTGAGTTAGGAAAATTGGAAAGCAATACCATTCGTGAAAGGATGTTAGGCATACTCACACAGGTTGATAAAATTTTAGCAGCAAAAGTTGCTGATGGTTTAGGAATGCCGGTCCCAAAACAACCTATGAACCCGATCAATCACAGTGTTCCGGCCGATGGTGTCCAAAAAAATTATGAGCCTATAAAAATGAAACAGAGCATTGAAAAGTCTGATGCGCTGAGTATGGCTAACACCATTAAAAATTCAATCAAGACAAGATGTATTGCCATCCTTGCAGCAAACGGAGTAGATGAAGATTCTTTGACTGTATTGAAAAAGACACTTGAAGCCGCAGGAGCCACAGTAAAAATTATTGCACCTAAATTGGGAACTATCAAAGGAGCTCAGGGAAATGAAATAAAAGTTGACATGAGCTTTCTCACTACAGCGTCCGTATTATTTGATGCTGTTTATATTCCATCTGGTGCAAAAAGTGCCAACGAATTAATCGCCGAACCTGATGCCATGCATTTTGTAAACGAAGCATATAAACATTGTAAAGCAATTGCTGCTAATGGTGAAGGACTTGATGACTTAAACCAATCTTCTGTTAGTATCAAAAACAAGGATGCAGGAGTAATAATAGATAAGTCTGCGAAAGATTTTATCAAAGCAATTGCGCAACATCGCTTTTGGGAAAGGGAAAATCGAAAGAAAGATCAGACAAAAACTGGTAATCCTAATTAAAATGATTCATAGATAAACAAACGTAATAAAATAGTCAATTGCAAGATGAAAATAGAATTAACTTATCAAACAATTAAATAAAAAATATTATGAATTATATCGAATTAAATAAAGATAACACAGGCACAACAGTGAGAATTTACTTCATTGACAACGATCCTTGCCAAATGCTTAGTTTGAGATTGCAATTCAAACCATAATAATCAGGATAAATGAAAGCAATAGTTTATAACGGTCCTTTCGATGTCAGCGTAAAGGATATGCCGGATGCCAAAATAGAGGAAGGAACAGATGTATTGGTGAAAATTACCTCCACTTGTATTTGTGGTTCCGACCTTCACATGTACGAAGGGAGGACAGATTTTGGTAAAGGCAAAATATTCGGTCATGAAAACCTAGGAAAAGTAATTGAGGCAGGCAGAGCGGTAGTTCATGTTAAAGTAGGAGATATGGTTTGCATGCCCTTTAATATTGCATGTGGGCGCTGTAAGAACTGTGAAACTGGCTTAACCGGCTTTTGTCTAACAATGAATCCGGGTACTGCCGGTGCTGCTTATGGTTTTGCAGGAATGGGTCCTTATGAAGGAGGGCAGGCAGAATACTTGCGTGTACCTTTTGCAGACTTCAATTGCCTGGTTTTGCCCGAGGATGCAGAAGAAAGGGAAAACGACTATGTATTACTCTCAGATATTTTTCCTACAGGATACCATGCCACAGAACTGGCATGTGTGCAACCAGGTGATTCCGTTGCAATTTACGGTGCGGGTCCGGTTGGCTTGATGGCTGCTCATTCTGCTGCGCTTAAAGGAGCCAGCAAAATAATGGTTGTTGACAATCATAAAGACAGACTAAAGTTGGCAGAAAAATTTGGTGCTATCCCGATTGATTTTTCAAAAGGTTCTGCTGTTGAGCAAATTCTTGATCTTACAAATGGAATAGGAGCTGATAAGGGTTGCGAATGTGTTGGCTATCAATGTTGTGATAAACATGGTGTTGAGCATTCAAACATTACAATGAATGAACTAGTTAGGGCTGTAAAAGCGACAGGAAAAATTGGTGTGGTTGGGGTGTTTGTGCCCAAAGATCCAAAATCTAAAGAAACACTTCAGAAAAAAGGTCACATGGATTTTGATTTCGGTAATTTTTGGATGAAAGGTCAAAGCATTGCTACAGGACAGGCAAATGTAAAATCATACAACCGCCAGCTAAGCACATTAATTTCATCCGGCAAAGCAACACCGTCAATGATTATTTCTCACCAGCTTTCTTTAGACGATGCGCCTGATGCTTACAAGCATTTTGATAATCGTGATAAAGGTTGGACAAAAGTGATATTGAAGCCGGAAATGATAAAAGAAGGTGCTACAAGGAAATCGGCAAAAAAATCATCTAAATGAAAAATTTTCAAAACGTAATTGCGCACCATGAAACTGCAGCGACAAATTATGACTGCGTTAAGTAAATGCCTGAGCAAAGTATTTGCATAAGTTCCGATTGCGCTGTTGGCCTGAGGATTATTCACAATGGCGCAATGATGAAAACAGAAATCTTTGAAAGAAGATGGAAGACTATGATCGCAAAAAAGGATTGTCAAAAATGGCAAGTTTGTATTTGAAAAGGCGCAGAAATACAAGTGAATGTAGACAGGATGAAGGAGGTTTTTTCGGAATGCAATAAAAGTTATGATATTAATTCTCTGGATTACTTAGATCCAGAAAGTTAAAGTCGAATTCAAGTTAACATTTTTAAATAACAAATAATTATTATGGAAACGAAAGAAAAAGTTTCAGAAACGTTGAATGATCTACTGATGATTAACAACGACAGAGTAGAAGGCTATGAAAAAGCAAAAGACGAAGCGAAAGATTCGGATTTGAAGATGCTATTTCAGGCTATGGCCGATGAAAGCAAGATGATTGCTTCTTCGCTTACAATTGAAATCAGAAAACTTGGCGAGGAACCTAAGGTGGAAAGCACCACAACTCCTGGGAAAATCTACCGTGTATGGATGGATATTAAAGCCACCTTCACGGGTAAAGACCGTAAAGCACTATTGAATACATGCGAATATGGTGAAGACGCGGCTCAGACTGCTTACAATTCTGCCCTTGAAGAAGATGACCTCCAAGGTGAATTGAGAGTAATGATTGAAAAACAAAAAGCTGTTTTAAAAAGGTCTCACGATCTGGTCAAACAAAAAAGAGATCAACAGTAAAGTTGTTTAGGATATCGAACTAATAATTAATTAAACCGTGATAGCGCACTCCACTATTAATATTGAATTGATCAATTTGGTGGGCCTTGTCACGGTTTTTTTAATTCATTATTTCAAAGCTTTTATTCCGAATCGTGTTGACAATTTGATTATGCAAATAGAATTTACATTGAGAAACTTCGTTCCAAGGAAATGTTTTGGTTGTTAAAAAACGGATTACTAAATTCATACCTTTC
>JBDNHP010000107.1:0-3751 GCA_041688765.1 Flavobacteriales bacterium | reverse complement strand
TCAACAATTCTCTTATTGTAGGAAAGATATTCAAACAATGGGCGAATCCTTGGATGAATAGGCATAGTATGACTCTTCAACAATTCACCCGTAGCTTCATTTTTCCATGGGTACAAATACACTTTCAGGTCTCTCGAGAACATGACACCAAAAGCTTCCATAATACCGCCATTCAAATTGCGGTAATATTTTTCATTAAAAACCTCAATCATGTTATTTACCCCCATGATAATGCCCATGCGCCTCTTGGTAAATCTCGAAAAATACTCCACCAATTTATAATATTTCATATAATTGGAAATGAGTACTGTTTGCCCCAGCGAACACAAGATATCAGCCCGGTCTAAAAAGTCCTTCTCATCAATATCTCCTTCAGCGCTGAGGTTATTAAGGGTAATTTCAAACAATACTTGAATATTAGTAGGATCAACCCTCTGCTCTTTTTCGAAAAGCTTAAAGCCTTTCATAATCATATCGATATTCACCTTAGTAACAGGTCGGAAACTGCCGCGAATAGCCAGAATGTTCTTCTTGTACAACACATCTGATGCTTGAAGATTTTCTCCATCAGGTGAGAAAATAACAGCATCCGTCATTCCATTTTTTACCAATTGCAAACTCATTAAACGATTGTCCACATTTGTAAAATCAGGACCACTAAACTCAATGGTATCAATTTCTACCTGCTCACGACTCAGATTATCGTATAATGAAAGCAGGAACTCTTTTGGCTTCTTATGAAAGAAGTAACAAGCATATAAAAGATTCACTCCGATGGTGCCGCAGGTAACCTGTTGGATCAAAGCTTCATTTTCATGAAGTCTCACGTGAAAAATTACAGTACTCGGTTCAGCGTTGGCATTCGTTTGAAATTTAACGCCAATCCAGCCATGCCCTTGAATCGTTTTTTGATAGTTAATAGTGGCAATGGTATTTGCAAAAGAGAAGAATTTTTTGGTAGGATGATTTTTCCTCGGTAAACGATCCACAATAAGATTGTACTCATGTTGGAGCATGTTGAGAACGCGCGGTTTGCAAACGTATCTACCATTGGTTTCGATGCCGTAAATTGCATCGGAAAAGTCTTTGTCGTAAGCCGACATCGCTTTTGCTATAGTTCCGGAAGCACCACCGGCTCTGAAGAAATGTCTTACCACTTCTTGTCCGGCGCCAATTTCGGCAAATGTGCCGTAAATGTCCTGGTTAAGATTGATCCTTAGCGCCTTTTGTTTGGCCGATAAGATCACCCGTTCAAGTTCCAATTTCTTTCCTTTTATGAGAGGTTGCTCACAAAGTTACCTTATCTTCCTGAGCCAAGGTATAAATCACTGTACTTTTATGATGTTATTTTTTGCAATGCATGCAGAATGATCTGATTGAAATCGTTTTTCTTGGTACGGGAACTTCGCAAGGAGTTCCTGTAATTGCCTGTGAATGCGATGTTTGTACTTCTAATGATCCCCGTGATAATAGATTGAGAACCTCGATCATGCTTTCATATCGGGGAAAAAATATCGTGATTGATTCCGGTCCTGATTTCCGGCAACAAATGCTTCGTCAAAAAGTGATGCATCTCGATGCCATTGTTTACACTCATGAACATAAGGATCATGTGGCGGGAATGGATGACGTGAGGGCTTATAATTACAAGCAGCAAAGCGATATGCAATTGTATGGGAGTTTTCGGGTGGAAGAGGCTATTCGTCGTGAGTTTCATTATGCATTCACAGAAAAGAAATATCCAGGAATTCCGGAAGTGGTTTTTAATCGTATTGATAATGACCCTTTTCCTCTTTTGGGTCTCCATTTTATTCCGGTGGAAGTTATGCACTATCACTTGCCGGTTCAGGGATTTCGAATTAACGATATCAGTTACATCACGGATGCGAATTATATCGCTCCCGAAGAAATCGAAAAGATTAAAGGTTCTCGAATTCTCATCATAAATGCCTTGAGAAAACAAAGTCATCCTAGTCATTTCAATCTGGAGGAAGCGTTGCAGTTAATTGAGCAAATCAAACCTCAACAAGCCTATCTAATCCATATTTCACATCTCATGGGTAAGCATGCTGATGTGGCAAATGAATTGCCAAAAGGGGTGCAGATTGCCTGGGATGGGTTGAGGATTTGTTGATCTGATCGAATTCCAGAAAGGAATTTCCCGCAGATCCCGCAGATCCCGCAGATTTTCGCAGAGATTAATTTGTGATTTGAGAACCTAACATTTCTGCATTTTATCTGCCTTTAACCTGCGGGAAACTTCTATAATTTGCCAATTAACCTCCGCTCGTTGAAATATTAATAGATATTTAACATGCTTCAAAAAAGATATTCCTACATTTTAGTAACATATTTAATGCTAAAACCGTCGTAGGCTCATGCGGAAACTTTACCTCTCATTTTTCACTTGAGCATGCATCAGTTCCCATGCTCAAGTGATTCAGGAACACTTTGGTGCCGGGCAAAGCTTGGGCATTTCGGTCACGTCCAGCAGTCAGAGCAATGGTACAAATGCCAATTCTACCATTAATGGAAACGGACTGGATCAGCAATTTGATGAGGCCTCTCGATTTCTCGGACAAGCAAGTCTCGGAGCCAACAATGAATTGATTACATACGTGGCGAGCATCGGAGCCGAAAATTGGATCGATGAACAATTCGCATCAGGAATGGTCAATTTCAGGGATACCACCCAAATGATTTGGGATGAGTTCGTTCTTGATTATGCCGATCAATGGGGACCCGATGAAGTTTTTGGCAATGACGCACTATTTCCAATTGCTACCTATTGGCGAATGGCATGGTGGAATAACGTTATGAAATCAGGTGACCAACTCCGACAAAGAGTGGCCCTTGCATTGAGCGAAATTATGGTGGTATCAGAAAAATCCCAACTCGAACTTCATGCAATGGGATTGGCAGATTATTACGATCAACTCTATCACAATGCTTTTGGGAATTACCGCGATCTGATTGAAGATGTAACCCTGCATCCATCCATGGGCTTCTATCTCAGTCATCTGAATAATGAAAAATCAAATGAAGAATTAAATATTCATCCGGATGAAAATTATGCCCGCGAAGTGATGCAGTTATTCAGCATAGGATTATATGAACTCAATATAGATGGGAGCTTGGTTTTGGATCAAAACGATGCTCCAGTACCAACTTATAATAATGATGATATTAAGGAATTTGCTAAAATATTTACTGGACTAGGTCCCGCATAATATTGGCAGATGTAGCAGTATTTGTCGGAAATACCAGTAATTTATGATAATTTAAATAATATGGTTCAAATTATAAATATGTATATTCAAATGCAAATGTTTGAGGAGTGGCATGAGCCGGGTGAAAAGTATTTGCTAAACGCTCAGGTAGTGCCAGCGGGACAAACAGGATTGGAAGATATTTCGGATGCCCTCGACAATCTTTACAATCATCCTAATGTTGGACCATTTATTGGAAAGCAATTAATTAAGCGATTGGTGAAATCTAATCCAAGCCCCGAATATATAGAGCGCGTGGCTTCCGCATTTAATGATAATGGAGAAGGAGTGCGGGGTGATATGAAAGCAGTGATTAAAGCTATTTTATTGGATGAATAAGCTCGCAATTGTGAATGGATTGATTTGCCATCAAGCGGAAAAATGCGCGAGCCACTTATAAGATACACGCAATTTATGCGCGCTTTTGATGCCAATAATGAAAGCGGAAAACTTTGGAATGGCGCATACACTTTTGAATTTGT
>JBDNHP010000106.1:0-8040 GCA_041688765.1 Flavobacteriales bacterium | reverse complement strand
TCCTGAGGCTCCTGACTCATTTGTGAAGTATCCATGGACTCATCCACCATACCTGCAATTTTCACGTAGCCACCTAATGGCAGCCAACCGATGCCATATTCGGTATCCCCTCTTTTTATTTTGAAGAGACTAAATCCCGGATTAAAAAAGAGATAGAACTTTTCTACTCGAGTCTTAAAATATTTAGCAGGTATGAAGTGTCCTAGCTCGTGTAATACGACTAGAATTGACAAGCTTGCTATGAGCTGTGCGGCTTTTATCCAGAATTCCATAATTTTTGTCCTGTTCAGGAATCTGCGAAGTTAAGAATTCCTAGCGGGCGAATACTGAACGAAACAATACACATGTTAGTATTATCATCACGTTTACCTCTAAGTGTTAAATAATGCGCACGAAAGCGTAATTTTGTCCCTGCCACCCATTTTAAGGCCACTATGGCGAAGAAAAAAGAGAATTTAAACTCCGCAAAAAGCGGTTCAAGTAAATATGTGTTCTATTTCTGGGCACTATTCAGCACCCCTTTTCTGGCTTTGGGCTTATTACTCATTCTTGCTGGATTCGGTGATTTGCCTGATACAGAGGCACTTGCAAACCCAAAGACAAATCTTGCAACCGAAGTTTATACTTCAGACAAAGTTGTAATTGGAAAGTACTATCGCGAAAACAGATCGGATGTAAAATTCGCTAACATCCCTAAGCACATGGTTCATGCCCTTATTTCTACTGAAGATGAAAGATTCAGAAGTCATTCGGGGATTGATTTTATGGGTACGCTCAGGGCTGTAGTCTATATGGGCAAAAAAGGTGGAGGTAGTACCATTACTCAGCAATTGGCAAAAATGCTTTTTACGGCAGAATATGCCTCCAGTTTTTTTGAAAGAGCATTTCTCCAGAAACCCAGAGAATGGATTATCGCAGTAAAGCTCGAACGTCAATACACCAAAGATGAAATTCTAACCCTGTATCTAAATCGCTATGACTTTTTAAATCAGGCCATTGGGGTGAAATCTGCAGCCCAGATTTATTTCAATAAACCCGTCGATTCTTTAAGAGTGGAAGAAGCCGCTATGTTGGTGGGAATGTTGAAGAACTCCTCTCTATATAACCCTTTGAAAAGAGAAGAGTTGGTTATTAATAGAAGAGAAGTGGTGCTGAACCAAATGCGTAAAAATGGCTTTTTGGAAGAAGCCGCTTATGACTCTCTTCGAGCCCTGCCTTTGGGAATCAATTATAAAAGACAGAGTCACGATGAAGGTTTGGCCCCTTATTTCCGAGAAGTACTTCGCGCTGAAATGAAAAATATTTTGGACTCCACAGACGAAAACGGAGAGCTTCTTCACAAAAAACAGGACGGCAAAAAATTCGATTTATATGGAGATGGGCTCAAAGTTTATACAACCATCGACTCAAAAATGCAAGAGTATGCTGAGCAAGCGGTGAGGCGTCATTTGAGTACAGAATTGCAAGACGCGTTTTTTAAAGATTTATCTAAGAGAAAGCCCGAGAACTACCCTTTTTATAATGGTATTGCAGAGAAGGAACGCAAGCGAATTATGGATCGTGCAATGAAGGGAAGCGATAGGTATAAGTTTATGACCGGAAATACCTGTCCTGATTGTCGAAGACCGGAAAGCTATATAGAACAAATACAAAAAAAAGGAACAACCTATTTCCATTGCATGGAAGAGCAAGGGGGTTGTAGCCATACATGGCATAAAACGGACCCAGATTCCATCGATATCGTTTTCAATGCTCCAGTGAAAATGAAAGTTTTCGACTACAACGGAGATATTGACACCGTTTTGTCTCCTATTGATTCAATTAAATATCACAAATCATTTTTGCATGCTGGTTTAATTTCTATTGATCCGAACACGGGATTTGTTAAAGCATGGGTGGGTGGTGTTGATTACAAGCATTTTCAGTTTGATAATGTATTTCAGTCAAGAAGGCAAGTGGGATCTACATTTAAGCCCTTCATTTATGCCACTGCTATGCGTTTCGGAATGCATCCATGTGAAGAATTACCGAATCAGAAAATTTGTATCGATTTACCAGATGGTCAAGCGCCATGGTGCCCAGACAACGCCGATTTTAAATACGGAAACATGGTGTCTTTGGAAAATGCTCTCGCAAATTCTATTAATACCATCTCTGCTTTCATTATCAAGCAATACGGCACAGAATCGGTGATCCGGTTGGCACATGATCTTGGAATTAAAAGTGAAATCCCACCTTTGCCTTCCATTGCGTTGGGTGTTGCTGAGTTGAGTTTGTTTGAAATGGTGGCTGCAAATGCCTCTTTAGTGAACAAAGGAGTATATATCGAACCCATTTTTATCACCAGAATTGAAGATAAAAATGGTAATGCTATTTATGAAGCATCGCCCGAAACTCGCGAAGCCATTGATGAACGCACTGCTTATTTAACTGTTAATATGATGAAGGGGGTGATGGATGGAGCGTATAATCGCGAAACAGGAAAACGAATGGGAACCGGTGAGCGATTGCGATCTGACAGCAAAACCAGAGAGTACGATAATATTAAATATCCAATGGCCGGAAAAACAGGAACTACGCAGAATAATACAGATGGTTGGTTTATGGGCCTTACTCCTGATTTAGTTACGGGAGTATGGGTTGGAGCGGCTGATCCTACAGTGCGTTTTTCAAGAACTGATTTGGGTCAGGGCGCAAACTCTGCTCTTCCAATCTATGGATACTATATGAATGATGTTTATGATCATAATGATGTATTCAAAATATCAACAAGTGATTTTGATAGACCTGAATTTGACATGGGCATGGAACTCAATTGTAAAGAGTACTATAAGCTGATGAACTCCTTGAATTTTGATGATGAAGCAGAGGAAGAATCTCAAGAAAATCTGTTCGAATAATTATATTATTTATGCCAATTAATAAAGTTGTTTCAGGGGCCGAAGAGGCGTGCAAAGGCATCAAAGATGGCATGACGTTGATGCTCGGCGGTTTCGGATTGTGCGGAATACCCGAAAATTGCATCGATCAACTCGTGAAAATGCAAGTCAAAGGGCTTACTTGTATTTCAAATAATGCCGGGGTAGATGGATTTGGTTTGGGAAAATTGCTGGAAAATAGACAGGTCAAAAAAATGATTTCGTCTTATGTAGGGGAGAACGCGGAATTTGAAAGACAAATGCTGAGCGGAGAACTCGAGGTGGATTTGATTCCACAGGGAAGTCTAGCGGAACGCTGCCGTGCCGGTGGAGCCGGAATTCCTGCTTTTTTTACACCTGCAGGATATGGCACTGAAATAGCTCAGGGCAAGGAAGTCCGATTGTTCAATGGAAAAGCACATGTCCTGGAATCTGCTCTCACTGCGGATTTCGCAATTGTGAAAGCATGGAAAGGTGACACTGCTGGTAATCTCATTTTTAAAGCCACTGCTCGTAATTTTAATCCTCTTATGGCGATGGCCGGAAAAATAACTATCGCAGAGGTAGAAATCCTTGTTGAGCCTGGCGAATTGAATCCAAATGACGTGCAAACTCCAGGGATCTTCGTTCAAAGAATATTTCAGGGAAACGCCTACGAAAAACGAATAGAACAACGCACAATTCGTGCAAGATCATAGAACAAATGGCTCTCGATAAAAATGGAATCGCGCGCAGAATTGCGCAAGAGTTGAAAGATGGCTATTATGTGAATTTGGGAATCGGAATTCCTACACTTGTTGCCAATTATATTCCACAAGGAATTGCAGTTGAATTTCAATCCGAGAATGGCGTACTTGGAATGGGCCCATTTCCTTTCGAGGGTGATGAGGATCCAGATCTTATCAATGCCGGAAAACAAACAATTACAACCTTACCCGGAGCTTGTTTTTTCGACTCTGCCACTTCATTTGCTATGATTCGCGGTCAGCATGTGCAGCTAACTGTTTTAGGGGCAATGGAAGTTTCGCAGCAAGGAGATATCGCCAACTGGAAAATTCCAGGTAAAATGGTAAAAGGTATGGGTGGAGCTATGGATTTGGTGGCCTCAGCGCAGAACATAATTGTAGCAATGATGCATACCAATCCTAAAGGGGAATCAAAACTCCTCGATCGATGTACTTTACCCCTCACCGGTGTTGGTTGCGTGAAAAAAGTGGTAACTGAACTTGCCGTGCTCGATATTCGCGATGGCGCATTTCATTTGCTGGAGAGGGCTCCAGGGGTAAGTGTAGAAGAAATTGTTGATAAAACCGAAGGCAGACTCATTGTTCCGCCATTAGTTCCTGAAATGCAAATCTGATTAGGATTTCAGTGTAACACTGACCGTTTCTACATGCCCACCCATCGGAGGGCAAATTTTTGTTACGGTTACGCTCGCCTTTTCCAAATTACGAAATTCGGATTTTAATCTTTTCAGAATTCGAGCTGCTACATGTTCAATCAGTTTAGAACGAATTTGCATTTCTTCCTGAACGATTCTGTTCGCCGCAACGTAGTCAATCGTATCTTTTAAAGAATCTGAATTGGCAGCTTTTGATAATTCAGTCTCAAGTTTAAGATCAACCAAGTATTCGCTTCCAATCCTTGCTTCCTCATCCATACAGCCATGATAGGCATAAACACGGATGGTATTTAAACGAATAATGCCCATCATCAGCCAAGTTTAGCAATAGCAGATTCAATGCGACTTATAGTTTCTTCCTTACCTATAATTTCGGCTAAAGCAAAAACAGATGGTCCCGTCATTCCTCCGGTAAGAACAATGCGCATCACTGGACCCAATGCTCCAAAAGGAATAGAATTAGATTCTAGATAAGCTTTGAAATTTGCCTCTAACTTATGTTCATTGAACTCCGTTTCCACAGCAAAAATATCCCTGATTGCCTTCATGTGTGCAGCGCTATCCGGCTTCCATTTTTTAGCAATTGATTCCTCATTATACGATTGAGGAGCAACAAAGAAATAAACCCCTTCTACAAGTATATCTTTAATAAAAGAAGCTCTTTCAACCATTAGCGTGCATATACGTGCTAACTTTTCATCCGAAATAGAAAAACCATGCTTAGCCATGCTGGGCTTCACTAACTCAACTAATTCAGCCCCTGACTTTGCTCTTAGATACTGCTGATTAAACCATTTGGCTTTGTCTGGATCAAACTTAGACCCCGATTTACCAACACGCTCCAAACTGAATTGATCAATCATTTCTTGTCTGCTGAACAATTCCTGAGGTGTGCCGGGATTCCAACCTAACATTAAAAGCATATTTATAAAGGCATCAGGAAGGTAGCCCTCTTCTTTATAACCATTGGAAATGTTGCCTGTTTCAGGATCTGTCCAGAGCAAAGGAAACACCGGAAAACCAAGTCTATCGCCATCTCGCTTGCTCAATTTGCCATTGCCATCTGGCTTTAAAATCAGCGGCAAATGGGCAAATTTTGGCATGGTGTCTTCCCATCCCAAGGCACGATAAAGAAACACGTGCAATGGAGCCGAAGGAAGCCATTCTTCTCCTCGAATCACATGTGTAATGGACATTAAATGGTCATCTACCACATTGGCCATGTGATAGGTTGGCATTCCATCGCTTTTGAAAAGAACCTTATCATCCAGATTATTGGTATTCACAGCTACCCAGCCGCGGATTTCATCGTGCAAACGGATTTCTTCGTTTCTCGGCATTTTGATCCGAATAACATAAGCTTCAGCTCTTTCTAGTCGCTCATTCACTTCATCAGATGATAAAGTGAGCGAGTTTTTCATACTATTGCGCGTAACGTTATTGTATTGCCAGTTAGGCATTCCGGCAGCTTTAGCCTGTTCTCTGATTAATTCAAGATCATCTGTGGTGTCAAAGGCGTAATAGGCATGTCCTGAATGAATAAGCTGTTCTGCATATGGTTTGTACATCGGTTTGCGCTCACTTTGTCTGTATGGAGCACAAGGCCCGCCATTGTGGGGCCCTTCGTCAGCATTAAATCCGCACCATTGGAGCGCTTCAATTATATAGTCCTCAGCGCCAGGCACATACCTTGTTTGATCGGTATCTTCTACACGAATTAAAAAATCACCTCCATTTTTTTTGGCGAAGAGATAATTATACAGCGCAGTTCTTACACCACCCATGTGCAAAGGGCCTGTTGGACTGGGAGCAAATCGCACCCTTACTCGTTTATCGCTCATTTGTATTCTATTGAAGCCGCAAAGATATTCAATTGCGCGGCGTAGAAAACAGCATAGAAAAAGCCGTATGAAAAACGTGTTGCGTAAGTAAACGTTTAGCGCACGACTAAGTTCTGAAGTGTGCATTTACTTTGGCTTCACAAACGAAAAACAAAAACTATGAACAGCTTGCGTAACAGAGTAAATCTGATCGGTAATCTCGGACAGGATCCGGAAGTTACCCAGTATGAAACAGGAAAGGTTAAGGCAAAATTTAGCATCGCCACCCATGACTCATACAAGAATGACAAAGGTGAAAAAGTGGAGGATACCCAATGGCACAATGTTATTGCCTGGGGTAAACAAGCGGAAAATCTTGGGAAGTACGCTAAAAAAGGCAGTGAAATCGCGCTAGAGGGAAAGCTTAGCACGAGAAAGTATGAGGATAAGGAAGGCGTAAGCCGATCTGTGGCCGAAATCACTGTCAATGAATTTTTACTGCTTGACAAAAAGCAGCCTGCATAAATTTCCGGTTTCGTCGCGCTTAATAGAGCCGTCTCAAAGCCAACGGGCTGGGGACGGTTCTTTTTTTATACTGAAATTGGGTAAATTCAAGGAAACTCTGAATAGGTCAAGTGTTTTTAAATTTGTGATGAAAACATCTATTGTTTGTGCATGGTTATTAGAGTGTAAAGGGAAAAACCAATTGAGAACCAATATAAATAATATGCACGTTTGTACTTACAGCGATCTAAGGTTAACTTTGCCCCGCAAATAATTGACAGCAACCTGTTATTCCATGAGCAATTCTGCATTTTTAAAATCATCCCTTGCCAAGAAATACTGGATGGCAGCCACAGGATTATTTCTGTGTTTATTTCTGACAGGCCATTTAGCCGGAAACCTTCAGCTCATATTCGTTACCGGTGAGGAGGGGCGATTACAGTTCAATGAATATGCACTATTCATGACTAGTTTTTTGCCGGTTAAAATTCTATCCTATCTCACCTACCTGAGTATTTTATTCCACGCCATTGATGGTTTGATTCTGACTATTGCAAATCGCAAAGCCAGACCAATAAAGTATTTTAAAGAGAACGCCAGCGCCAATGCTATGTGGAGTTCGAGAAATATGGGAATATTGGGAACAGTCATTCTTGTTTTCATCATATCACACATGTCGCATTTCTGGTACGTTATGCACTTTGGTGAGTTGGCATCCCAAACTACTGCTGATGGAGTAGTATTGCGTGATCTGCACACGGAGGTGATGTCTTTCTTCAATCCAAACATTAATGCACTAGCCTTGCCGATGACCATTTTGTACGTTATTGGTCAGGCAGCAGTTGCATTCCATTTAATTCATGGATTTCAGAGTGCTTTTCAGTCTATGGGTGCACGTCACCCTAAATACACTCCGATAATTAGCAAATTCGGAATGGGATTCGCAATTCTAGTTCCGACGCTTTTCGCCATTATTCCGATTGTGCTTTATATAACTCAAGCTTAAGAACGAGTATCATGAGTATCCTCGACGCAAAAATACCTGAAGGTTCTATCAATAATAAGTGGACCGATCATAAAGGACACATCGATATTGTTAGTCCAGCCAACAAACGACAGCTCGATATTATTATCGTAGGAACCGGATTGGCAGGTGGTGCAGCTGCTGCATCTCTGGCAGAACTGGGCTATAATGTTAAAGCATTTTGTTTTCAGGACTCGCCAAGAAGAGCGCACAGTATCGCTGCTCAAGGCGGTATAAATGCTGCTAAAAACTATCAGAATGACGGCGACTCTACTTTTCGTTTGTTCTACGACACCGTAAAAGGTGGAGACTATCGATCAAGAGAGGCCAATGTGCACCGACTTGCGGAGGTTTCTGGAAATATCATCGATC
>JBDNHP010000105.1:0-3191 GCA_041688765.1 Flavobacteriales bacterium | reverse complement strand
TAAACACTGTGCTTCTGATTCTTCGGAAGATGTTAGATGCATGGCAGCATGGGCTATAGGACAAACCGGAATGGAATCCTCAGCTATGGTTCTGGGTAAAATATGGCAAAGTGAATCTTCGTCAACGGCAGGAAGTGCAATTCTTGAAGCACTAGGGAAGTGCGTCAGTCCTTCTGATTATATGTTCTATCCTCAATTAGCTCCCAAAGATCCTGCTCAAGTCAGTGGTTGGTTATGGGGCTTATACCGTTTATTATTGAAAAACAGGGACTTACCGGCTCAAAACAACGCTATGCCTTACCTGAATCACCCGGACTACGGCGTTACAATTGTAGCGGCTCACATTATTCAACGTTCCAAAAAGGAAATTAATAATACAGAAGCTCAAATGATTCTTCCTCTGTTGAAAGGAGAAGAAATAGATTATGAATCAGCTTTGGTGATGAGTTTAGGGCGTTGCACCGGAAAACGGCTTCCTGCTACGGACTCCATATTGCTTGCATGGAGCGTGAACCAAGATATGCATCCATCACTGCGGAGTGCCGCGCTAATAGCGCGAAATATGCTTGGATTGAAACTGGAATCAAATGAATATCGCTTACTCGAGGAATCGAACTTCAATATAGCTCTAACTGCTGCATTAGTGGTTTCACGCCACTCTACTATCAATGATTTGGCTGATTTAGAAGGCGCTTTGAATTCAGAAAAAATTCCGATCCCTGTAAAAGCTGAACTCTTCAAAAAGCATTTTGGCCTTTTTGGATTGCAAAGCCCATACATGGATACCGTTATGAAAATGGTTATGAATCCGGTTTCTTCATACGAGCAATCGGCATTGATTCGGTCGTTACCACTGAATAAAGAAACAGAGGCCGCCATTCTTGATTTACTAGCTGCACAACCTTCGGCCCTATTACAAAGCACCGTTGCTGAATGGATTTGTGTGAGCGATCCTTCTATTATTCGCACATCTTTATTAGCGGACAGATTGCTGGAATTAGCTGATATTGGGGCACTTGCAGTAATGGCTGATTATGACCGAATGACAGGTGATGCCTGGGACATCCTGGACAGCATTATTGATAAACGAATTTCCGAATGTAAGCTTCCATTAGAGGTAGAAACGTACAATGCATTAATAAATGCCTGGAATTCTCATGCTAACAATGTTGATCAACAGCGTGAAATTATCATTCCGGAATGGAACAACCCTATTGATTGGGCAAAAGTGAAACGAATTCCGCTCAATCAGCGTGCCATCATCAAAACCAACAAAGGTAATATTGAAATACTATTGCACGTAAATGAATGTCCGGGAACTGTCGCTGAATTTGTAAAACTTATAGAATCCGGTTTTTACAACAATAAATATTTCCATCGAGTGGTGCCCAATTTTGTGATTCAAGCAGGTTGTCCACGCGGAGACGGCTGGGGCGGGATTCAAGAAAGTATTCGATCAGAATTCAGTCCAAAATCGTATTTCCCTGGCTCCATGGGAATGGCGAGTTCAGGCAAGGACACCGAAAGTTGTCAATGGTTTATTACTCATTCAAGTACCCCGCATTTGGAAGGTCGTTATACCCTTTTTGGTAGCGTTGTAGAAGGCATGGATGTGGTTGACCGTATTGATATCGGCGATAGAATTGAATCTATCCAATTACTTCCAACTGAATAATCAGGTCTTTTGTTTCTTTTTCCTTGCCGCTGGAAATAGGATATTGTTAAGAATCAAGCGATATCCGCTGGAGTTGGGGTGCAAATTGAGATCAGTTGGAGGATCGCCAACTCGGTGTTGATAGTCTTCCGGATCATGCCCACCGTAAAAAGTCCATTGACCTAATCCTAATTCACCATGCAAATATTTAGCGGTTCTAATAGATTTAGTCTCAGCCATGATGATTACTTCCGGCTTAATAAGGCTGGAATGGAATGATGTTGTTTGTCCCATAAAGCCTTTCACCACTTTTTCATGACTTTGAGTGAGCATGGTTGGGATGATATCCCACTTAGCTGAGAAATCGAAGAGCGTGAAAAAATCGTTGATCATTCCCATGCTCGAATGTTCCTTTGTACCGTCGATGTTCGAAAACTCGTAAGTTAAAGGATTGCGCTCCAGTGTGAATTCTTCAAAAGCCAGGGTTTGTTCAAAATCTAGTTTTCCCTGAGCCTGAGGATCTGCGGGGTCTCCATCATACATGGCTTCACATATATCTACATCATTCATTGCTGCAGCGGCAATATCAAAGGAGTCAGTGCCGGAGCACATGGTAAATAAAAATCCCCCACCCATCACGAAATTTTTGATTTCGGACACAACGGCTCTTTTCATCTCACTTACTTTAGCAAACCCCGTTCTGGCAGCTATTCCTTCCAATTCTCTTACTTGCTCCTGATACCAAGCCGCGTTTTTGAAGCTTGCATAAAACTTACCATATTGTCCGGTGAAATCTTCGTGATGCAGGTGCAGCCAATCGTATTTATGAAGTTCCAATCTCAGCACTTCTTCGTCATAAACCACAGTATAGGGGATTTCGGCATAAGTCATAACCAAGGTCACTGCATCATCCCAAGGCAATTTGTTTTTAGGTGAATAGACTGCAATTTTAGGAGCTACCTCTAATTTAACCCTTTCCATATTGATTTCAGGATCGGCGATTTCATTGTAAATCTGAGCGGCTTGAACATCCGCAATAATTTCGAAACCTACTCCCCGAATGGTGCATTCTCTGGTGATATCCGGATAATTATCGATCATAAAACTTCCGCCACGATAATTGAGCAGCCACTCTACTTCAATATTGTTTTGAAGCACCCAGTAAGCGATGCCGTAGGCTTTGAGGTGATTCGACTGGCTCTCGTCCATAGCGATCAATACTTTTGATGCCGATGAATGCAGCGCGAATGAAATAAGAATTAAAGTCAGGAAAAATCGGTTCATACCAGTAATAATAGGTGTACTAAGATACAAAAAGCGTACCGACCTTGCTTAGAAAGGAGCTTCTTCTTCTCCGCTGCTCCCGAAGGCTTCTTCAGCCATGTCGTTCATTTTAGAACCTCGAGTAATAGTAGCGGGTTGATCAAATGCGCGGCTAGGTTGGAAACCACCGATCATATCTTCAACAAGAGAAGGCCCATCTAAATTATCAAATCGGGCAAACTTACCAATGAAACGCAATTTCACGGTTTCAAGT
>JBDNHP010000104.1:0-3274 GCA_041688765.1 Flavobacteriales bacterium | reverse complement strand
TCAATCAAAACGCAGGATTTATAGCAAGATACATTCCAAGCGGTGAATGCATTCTGCCTTCAGAAATTGTAGAAAATACTGTACTTACAATTGATTGTTCTCCCTATTTGGCAAGTGGTGATACATACGTTTTACCTAATGTATCCCTCAGCATTGAACCCGGAGTAGAAATCCACTTCCCTGCAGAAGCAAGACTCATAGTCCAAGGCGATTTACAGGTGAATGGCAGCGATGTATTGCCAGTTATATTTAAAGCAAATACTGCCTATGGAGCAGAGTCTTGGGGAAATATAAGTTTTGAAAATTGCACCGGTATAAACAACCTCCATCATTTCAGAATTGAAGATGCCACTAAGGGAGAACATCTTGTGCACAACCGCGCTGCTATTTCAGGTTGGTTTAGTGAATTAAATATTGACAACGCCGATCTCACAGATAATTTTCATAACCCAATTTTTACCGAATATTCAGATGTTTCACTAACAAACAGTGAATTGTATTCTGCTGTTATTGGTGATTTGATAAATGTTAAATACGGACAAGCATATATAAGTGATTGTGAATTTCAAGGTAATAATCAAATTGATACCGATGCAATAGACTATGACAAAGTAACGAATGGAATTATTCGAAATTCAAAAATCGAAGGTTTTTACGGCTTTAATAGCGATGGAATTGATATTGGTGAAGCCTGTGAAAATATTATAATTGAAAATTGTTTTATTAATGATATAACTGACAAAGGAATATCTATCGGACAAGGTTCTACGGTTTCCATTTCAAATTCCAGAATAGTAAATTGCAATCTCGCTGTGGGTATAAAAGATATGGCCTTTGTTAATATTGATCATGTAAGCACATACTCAAATGTATATGGCATTTCTTGTTTTGAGAAAAATCCGGGTTTCGGAGGTGGTTTTGCTAATATTACGAATACTATCTTATCTAATTCTAGCAGTGCACCGATCTATGCAGATGAATATTCGGATATAAGTGCCAATTATTGTATTTATGACACTGGAGAAATGACAGGAGGAAATGTAATTGAAGACAATCCTGAATACATCGACCCGGGGCATTATAATTTCCAATTGACTTTTACATCTCCTGCTAATGCTGCGGGCAATGATGGGCTAAACATTGGCGCATTATACCATGAATTTGACGCTGATCCAAAAATTGTCATTTCAGAAATAATGTACATGGATGTGCTAAATCCGGAAAGAGAATTTATTACCATTTGGAACTTTGGAGAATCAGTTATTGAAATCAGTAATTATACCATTTCAGAAGCAGTCGACTTTGTATTTCCGGAGGGAACCTTCATTCTGCCTGATGAAAAAATATACATCACAGAAGATTGGGCTCAGGTAACCGATTTGTCAGGGCAAATATTTGACTGGGAAAGTGGGAAATTGGGTAACTCCGGAGAAACCATTCTTCTATCGGACGATCATGGAATTATCATTGATTATGTTCCCTATTCAACAGAATTAGAATGGCCAATAGTTTCCGAATCAGGGCAGTACATAGAACTTATCGCAAACTCGTTGGATAATCATTTTGGCTCTTCATGGAAATTGATGCCTGACCCTGACACCATTATTGAGAACCAAAATTCTGCAATAAGTATGTATCCAAATCCGGCATCCACCGTTGTATTCCTTAATTCAGATAAGCCAATTTCTGAAGTTAGAGTTTTTGATATGACAGGCCGGCTCGTTCATCAACAATTAGGTAATTCTAACCAAATGTCTTTACACGTAAATCAATTAAATCGTGGGGTTTACACACTGCTAATTAACAATCAAAATCACCAGAAACTTAGTATTGAAAGATAAAGCAGTTTGAAGAATTAGTTCTCCAAATAATCCGCAATATCAAATTCATTATTAGAACTTATTTTAGCGAAATTCTCTGCCCATCTGCTCGACTTGTGATAAAAAGAAGACGGATTTAAAGGATAGTCTGATAGATTATGATATTGTTCCTGAAAGGAAACCAAATCGGTGATTATATTGAACACTGTGTAGGCTGAACCACTCTCCTTTTCACGATACTTCAGCCACAATTCGTGCACATCATTTCGCAATTTCGCGTAGTTCTTCTCCCTCTGAATTGAAAAATTATCCTTTGCCCCCAGCTTGGGCTTTTTTACATCCAATGCCTTACAAACTATAGGAAACACAAACTCTTCTGGAATAAATATTTTATGTAATTCTAGCATGTATTGTATAAAATGTTTTTTTGCCGCCTCCAGTTCAGCAGGAACAGCAACCACAGAAGGGGTTTTAAATGGTTTAGAATGTATATATTTAATTTTTATTACCTCTTTACTAAAAATACAACCATTGGAACACAGCTTTCTTACAAAGCCCAATTCAAAACTTAAAGCGTAAGTCCTGTTGTAGCTATTTGTAATTCGGATAAACGGATACCAAGTATCTTGTTCTGCTACTTCAAAATTTACGTCCTTATGAACCAAATCAATATGACATATCGTATTTCTTCTGGAGCTGGTAACTTTAAAAACAGTCAAATCGCCTTTCACCTTAAATAGTTCCGCAAAAGCAAGCTCTCCATATTTCAAAGCTTCCGCGTTGGTAATAAGATTATAATCCTTTGACACAACACACAATACTTCATTTTTCGCAGAATTAACAATGGCCCGATAATCTCTGATGAGCCTTCTGCCGCTTCTAACTTCTTCAAACATATTGGTTTGAACAAAGGCGCTTTCAGCGAAAATAGGTCTTGATTCAACCGGGAACATAACTTCCATTAATTGTGCATTAACTGACTCAAATTCCAGGTGTTTACTATAAATCATTGCGCTTACTTATTAAAAATTAAATTTAATCAATTCAAATAAACTGACCCAATCTTTTTGCATTCATAAAGAGAAATCTTAATATCTATATCAACGATAAAAAAAGAGCCCTTCCTCGGGGCCCTTTCCTTAATTCTAAATAGAAAACTTGTGTTCGTTATCAACCTTCATTCTGTCCATGACAACTCTTGAACTTTTTACCAGAGCCACAGGGACACAAATCATTTCTGCCTACCTTTTTCTCCACTCTCACAGGCTGAACCGCTTTGGGTGCTTGGGGCGCATTGGCAGGCCTTTGCATACTTGCTCGCTCCGCCAAATTAGGCATTCCTTCTTTGTTAGTTTGAACTTTCGGTGCCGGGGCAGAAGAGGTAGGAGCCTGACGAACTTGCTGTGTTGGATTTGTAACCGGTAATGTGCTTCTCATTAGGAATGATGCAATTT
>JBDNHP010000103.1:0-6971 GCA_041688765.1 Flavobacteriales bacterium | reverse complement strand
TTTCAGAGATAGGCCATAAGATAGAGCGTTTAGGTGAAGAAAAACGCAGTCTGTCCGAACGTTTGGGTAAGTCACAAACGGAAATTGAGCAGTTGAAGGAACGTATTGTTTCTATGGATAGTGAGCTAGGTAAAATAAAAGAGGAGAACCATGTGCTGACGATGGCAAAATCGCTGGATGCTACTGAACAAAGTGGCAGTGCGGAAGCCAGGAAACGTATTAACGAATTGGTAAAGGAGATCGATAAATGCATTGCGCTTTTAAACAAATGAGGCAAATTTTATCGTGAATAAATGAAAGAATGAGCGACCAATCTATCAAAGTCACAATAGCAGGAAGGGTTTACCCCCTCACCATTTCAGCCGCTGAGGAGGAGATGGTGCGTAAAGCTGCCCTACAGGTAGATGAACAGGTTAAAACCCTTCAACAGACTTATTCGGTGAAAGACCGTCAGGATCTGTTAGCAATGGCTGCTCTTCAGTCTGCAACGCAAAGCCTTAGAAACGGAAAACTTAAATCCGATAATCATCTGACCGAGCAATTGCAGTCCATCTCCAATAGTCTCGATTCATACCTTTCCTGATCCTAATTCAGCGTTTGCCTGATTGTTTAACTTTAATCAGGATAATGGCATGGGCCTTTACATTATTATTGGAATCTCCGCTTTGCTCGCCGGTATCGGTGGCGGATATTTTCTTATGAACGCAGTTTTCACTAAGAAAAAAGAGGAAATCATTAAAGAGGCTGAAGAAAAAGCCGAAACTATCAAGGAAAAGAAAGTTCTTCAAGCAAAAGAAAAATTCCTTGAATTGAAAGAAGAACATGAGCGCACCATCAAGGATCGCAATGCCAAAGTTCAAAGCCTTGAAGACAAAATCAAGCAAAAAGAACGCGGTCTTTCACAACAAATCGAAACCAGTAAACGCAAAGAGACTGATAATGACAAAATCAAAGAAAATCTTGATAAGCAACTGGAACTTGTTGATCGCAAGCAAAAAGATCTCGATAAGCAACATAACAAAATTGTAAGCACCCTGGAGGAAATTTCAGGAATGAAGGCCGAAGAAGCCCGAAATCAATTGATGGAAGAGCTTAAAGAGGATGCCCGATCTAAATCAATGCAGCAAGTGCAGGAAATTATAGACGAAGCTAAACTCAAGGCTAATCAGGAAGCTAAAAAGATTGTTATTCAATCTATTCAGCGTGTTGCCACTGAACATGCCATCGAAAACTCAGTATCTGTATTCAATATCGATAATGACGATATCAAAGGTCGAATTATAGGTCGTGAAGGACGAAATATCCGCGCAATCGAAGCGGCTACAGGGGTAGAAATTATTGTTGATGATACTCCGGAAGCGATCATTCTATCTTGCTTTGATCCTGTTAGACGTGAAATTGCCCGACTTTCCTTACATCAATTGGTGAGCGATGGTCGTATTCACCCTGCTCGTATTGAAGAAGTTGTAGTAAAAGTCAAAAAGCAAATCGAAGAAGAGATTGTGGAAGTGGGTAAACGAACCGCTATCGATTTAGGAATTCATGGTCTTCACCCGGAGTTGATCCGTATGGTGGGACGTATGAAATACCGCTCTTCATACGGACAAAACCTTCTTCAACACTCCCGCGAAGTAGCCAATCTTTGCGCTATTATGGCGGCAGAACTAGGTTTAAATGCTAAAGTTGCCAAACGCGCCGGACTTCTTCACGATATTGGAAAGGTTCATGATGAAGAGGCAGAAGTGCCACACGCAATATTGGGCATGAAAATCGCCGAGAAGTATGGCGAAAAACCCGATGTGTGTAACGCAATTGGTGCTCACCACGACGAAATCGAAATGAAAACCCTTATTTCGCCGATTGTTCAGGTGTGTGATGCCATTTCAGGTGCACGTCCGGGCGCTCGTCGTGAAGTGGTTGAAGCATACATACAGCGACTTAAAGATCTTGAAAACCTCGCTGCTGAATATCCGGGTGTGAGTAAATCATTTGCCATTCAAGCCGGTCGCGAACTCCGTGTAATGGTTGAAAGTGACAGAGTTACAGACGAACAAGCCGATACATTGGCTTTCGACATATCACAGAAAATTCAAAATGAAATGACCTATCCGGGTCAGGTAAAAGTGACTGTGATTCGCGAAAAACGAGCTGTTAGCTACGCCAAATAAGCAAAAAATCCTACGAATAATCAGTATGAACCTGCGCAGGTTGGAAAGTCTCCAACCTGCGTTTGTTTGCTGTAATATGCAGATGTAATTTCACTGCTCAATCATTTGATAAAGCTTGAGCGTTAAAAATAAACTTATTGCTTCTATTGGTTGGAATAGCCTCACTGTTGTTTTACAGGTTGTTATCCAATTAATATACACCAGTATTCTGGCCAGATTGATATCTCCCGATTCATTCGCTTTGATGGGGGTAGCTTTGTCTGTGGTTGGCTTTGCGGAAGTATTCTCACAAATTGGAATTGGCCCAGCCCTTGTGCAACGCAAAGAAATCAACCAAGGTCATATAAATGCAGCTTTTTATAGCTCCGTAATTCTAGGAGTAATTTTCACATTGTTATTTATTGGTGTAGCTCCTGCAATTGGGGAATATTATGAGTCAGTTCTATTAAGTGATGTAATTCAGGTAGTTAGCATCAGCTTTGTGCTATCAGCCCTAAGCATTGTTCCACGATCTATGATGATCAAAAGAATGAATTTCAAAAAATTCTTTTGGACAGGAATGATCTCCATTATAGGAGGGAATTTGATAATCGGATTGTGGTTAGCTTGGATGGGATGGGATATTTGGGCTTATGTGTACGCATTAATCGGACAAAACCTCATCCTTACCATCACCATGTGGATTCTGGAGCCGGTGAAAATAACCCGGTCATGGACTTGGCAACAAACCCGCGATTTGATCAGGTATGGCGGGGGATCAACACTTTTTAATGCTTTCAATTTCTTAGCTACGCGAATTGATGTGTTAATGGTTCCTAGTCCAAACAGAAATGTTCAATCTGCACGCTTAAATTCAGCCGGTATATATGAGCGTTCATCTTATTTGATGGGATTGCCCATTACCATCCTCGGAAAACTGAGTGATAACGTGCTTTTCAGCGGCATGGCAATGTTGCAGGACGAAAAGCAAAAACTGCAAAAAACGTTTTTGAGCGCTGTCTATTTTATTGGAATTCTGGTGATACCCGGATGCATTTTCATCATCAGCTTTTCTAAAGAAATTGTGCTTACTTATTTGGGTTCAGATTATGAAACGGGTATTGCAGTTGTTCAAATTCTCTTTGTGGGTGTGGCTTTCCGAAGCCTAGTGAAACTCTGCGATTCAGTTCTGCGCGCTCTGAATGCACTCTATACCGGAAGCTTAATAAAACTTGGATTTGTAATTCTGATGGCAACGGGAATTTATATTGCTCTGCCAAAAGGATTAAATGAAGTGGCTTGGGCAGTTGTAATTGCAACACTTGTGCAGTTTATATTTATTTCAGGACTCAGCCTCAAACTGTTGCACCTCAAGTGGTCTGCCTATTTGAGGGCATTGTTTTCCGCCCTAAAATTGGGACTGATCACCTTAATTATTTCAATCCCTTTGCGATATATTTTTGATAAGTTTGATCTGAATGCTTTACTAGCACTATGTATTGCCATCATCTGCAATGGCCTTGGTTTAATGGCCTTGGCTTGGTTTAAACCGGTTGTATTTGGCAAAGGAGAACACAATGCTTTAAAAATTGTACTGGGAAGATTCTCCAATAAACCAATGGTAAAAAGAATTCTTGATCGTTTACATTAAGGCTTAGTTCAAGGTTTAAGCGGCAATTCATTTACAGATTGATTTTCCTAAATAGCAAGTTCCAGGTTTAATTGGTCTGTGAAATGCTTGTATTCCCTTTTTGGGTATTTCTCGTAATATGAAATTCAGTAGAAGGCAAAACTCTTGTTTTGATCAACGATAAGTATCCCAATTACTCCATAACATTCCACAATTATGAAACCTCAATTGGCTTTGGCATAATTTTTCCATTCTATTTAATTAAGCCTAATTTTGCCATCGCAATGAAAATACTTTTCAGATACATATTAATTCTCGCAAACATTGCTTTAGCAGCGCAGAATTCCTCATTAAAGCTGAGCAGTTCAGACAGCATTCCATTCTTTTTAATGCTGGGCGGTCAAAAAATAAATCCAAGTTCATCAACTGTAGTTCAAGCAGATTCTCTGAATTCAGGAAAAATTCCGCTCGACATCATGCTCAATGATAGCGTTACGCATTTGAGTTTCAGTGTGCAGCTCAAACCAAATCATTTGCATACTTATGAATTGATGAAAATTGGATCAGAATTTCAATTGTTGCCTCTGAGTGTTTCCCAAAAAGCGGAAACAGTAGCCAATACCGGAGCCGTTAATTCAAAAGATCAAAAAGAAAGTGCTTCAAATATCTCGGAGCCTATCGCAAATGATTCGATACCTATGCCTGGGTATTCTGGTCCGGTTGGATGTAAAGAACTATGCAGTGAAGCCGATGTTGCTTTGTTACTGAAATCGATGTCAGATCTCTTCTTCGAAAAAGAAAAGTTTCAAAAAGCCAAAAATTTCATTCTTGCAAATTGCCTTACAACTTCCCAATTAGCTGATATTCTGAATGTTTTCGATTTGGAAGACCGCAAACTGGACTTAGCAATTTTATCTTTAGATCATGTTTATGACATCGGGCATTTTTTGCAATTAGCCGATGAATTCAGAATGGCTGCATCCCGCTCTGAGCTTGAAAAAGCTTTTAATAATAGACTTGTGAGGGAAAATTGACATTTTCTTTATCCTAATTCCTAAAAAAAAAATCAGACTTTTGTGGCGTAAATCAAGAGGCTATGCCACAAATACACAATTTTTCTGCAGGTCCCTGCATTCTTCCTAAAACTGTTTTAGAACAAGCATCGAGATCCGTAATTGAGTTAGACAACACTGGTTTGTCTCTCATCGAAATGTCGCACAGAAGCAAACCTTTTGAAGCAATTATGGCGGAAGCTCGCCAATTGGTGAAAGACTTGATGCATTTACCAGAAAACTATGAAGTGCTCTACTTGCAAGGTGGAGCAACACTAGGCTTTCTTGCGGCTCCTTACAACTTCTTACCTGAAGGTGGAAAAGCTGCTTATGTAAATTCAGGAACCTGGGCTAAAGGTGCAATCAAAGAGGCTAAATTATTAGGAGAAGTTGAAGTTGTGGCTAATTCTGAAACAAGCAATCACAATCATATTCCAGATATAAGAGCGGGTGTATATGATCACGCTTATTTGCATGTTACCTCCAACAACACCATTTTTGGAACACAGTATAAAACTTTTCCTAAGCCCGGTATTCCTGTAATTTGTGATATGAGTTCAGATATCCTGAGTAAGGAAGTTGATGCTTCTCAATTTGACCTGATCTATGCCGGTGCGCAAAAAAACATGGGCCCGGCTGGAACCGTAGTTTATATAGTAAATAAGGACAAACTCGGAAAAACAGGTCGCAAAATCCCTACTTATCTTGATCTCGCTCAGCAAATCGATAAAGAATCAATGCTCAATACCCCTCCTGTTTTCGCGGTGTATGTATGCATGCTTACACTTCGTTGGTTACGTGATTTGGGTGGTGTAAAAGCTATGGAAATGATTAATGAAGCCAAAGCAAATTTACTTTACAATGAAATTGATGGCAATCCATTGTTCGTTGGACATGCCGTGCCTGAATTCAGAAGCAATATGAATGCTACATTCCGATTCAAAGATGAATCTCTTGAACCCATTTTTGACGCCATGCTCAAAGAAGCCGGAATCAGCGGAATAAAGGGTCATCGTTCAGTAGGTGGTTACAGAGCTTCCATGTACAACGCATTACCTCTAGAAAGCGTTCAAGCACTGGTTGATGTAATGAAAGAAATAAGTACTTCTAAAGGATAATTCACATGAAAATTCTTGCAAACGACGGCATCAGCGGTTCAGGTAAAAAAGCATTGGAAGCTGCAGGTTTTACTGTGGTTACAGAAAAAGTAGAACAGGAAAATTTGGCTGAAGCCATCAACCGGGAAGGATATATAGCATTATTAGTTCGAAGCGCTACAACAGCTAGAAAAGAGCTAATTGATGCTTGTTCTGGATTGAAATTAATCGGTAGAGGCGGTGTAGGAATTGACAATATTGATCATGTTTATGCACGATCAAAAGGCATCATCGTTATCAATACTCCCGCAGCATCTTCACAATCCGTTGCGGAATTGGTAATGGCACACCTTTTCGGAATTGTACGCGGATTGCATGATTCAAATCGCCTAATGCCTGCTAAGGGCAATACTGATTTTGAGTCGCTCAAAAAGAAATATGCTAAAGGAATTGAACTTCGCGGTCGCACCTTGGGAATTATTGGTTTCGGTCGAATTGGACAAAGTCTTGCCGCCTATGCTTTAGGAAATGGAATAAATGTAATTGCCAGCGATTTAGAGCCGGGATTTCGAAATATTGAAGTGGAAATCGCTGGATACGGAAGCGTTCAGGTAGCAGTGCAAATTAAGTCGCTCATGGAAGTTCTACCTCTTTGTGATTTTATTTCGATGCATGTACCAAAACAAAGCAATGGTGCTGCTGTTATAGGAGAAGGCGAAATAGCAATCATGAAAGACGGAGCAATTATTCTGAATGCCGCAAGAGGCGGAAGTGTTGATGAAACCGCCCTTATCAATGCCCTAAACAGTGGCAAAATTGCCGGTGCCGGATTGGATGTTTTTGAAAATGAACCCAATCCAAGGGCTGATTTGATTGCACATCCCAAAGTATCACTAACACCGAATATTGGTGCCGCAACGCTTGAAGCACAAGACCGAATTGGAACTGAACTAGCCACTTTGATTCAACAACATTTAGGTACTCCGGTTAAATCCTGATGTTGCTAAATGGCAAACCTGCAACCTTTTAAAGCAGCCCGACCGGT
>JBDNHP010000102.1:0-4583 GCA_041688765.1 Flavobacteriales bacterium | reverse complement strand
GAGCGACTTGACCGGGAAATTCTTGTTAATACGTATTGGCATTCCAATACGTTTTTATTGGTAAAGCGCGCCAATAGATGGTTTCCTGTAATCGAACCTATTTTGGAGAAGAATGGGATTCCACAAGATTTTAAATACCTCGCTCTAATAGAAAGTGGTCTTACGAATGCAGTTTCGCCTTCCGGAGCAACTGGATATTGGCAGTTCCTGGATAAAACCGGAATTCAATATGGATTGGAAGTGAATGAAGAAGTAGATGAGCGTTACGATGTAATAAAAGCTACTGAAGCGGCATGTAAATATTTGAATGATGCCTACAAAAAATTTGGATCTTGGCCTCTCGTAGCAGCTTCATACAATATGGGAATGGGCGGCGTGGAAAAGCAAATTAATCGTCAAAATGTGAACTCGTATTGGGATTTGTTATTGAATGAGGAAACTGGTCGTTATGTTTACCGAATCCTGGCCGTTAAAGCTATCATTCAAGATCCGGGAAATTACGGATTTCACATGCGTCAACAAGATCTCTATGAGCCTTATAAAACTCGCTCGGTAACTATAAATACAGGCATTGAGAGTTTAGCTGTTTGGGCTCAGCAACAGGGCACTAATTATAAATCGCTTAAGATTCTGAACCCTTGGTTACGCCAACCTTCTTTGTTGAATAAATCAGGTAAGCAATATTTGATTTTATTGCCTGAAAAGGGAAATCTTTAAATCGTATTTAATAAATTATTATTCCCTTATTTCTTACACTTCTGAATTAGCTTTTTGGCCTGATTTAGAACATAATCCTTAGTTAATAGGGGCAAGGCAGATTCAATATTGAGCAACACTTCTCGTTTAAAAGCAGGCTCATCAACTACCAGCATTTCAAGTATTTGTATTGCGTAATATTGTATGTATTCCGCTTCCTCTTTCTTATGCAAACACTGGAGTAGAAGGTCGATTACTGCACTTAATTTTTCAGCACTTAGTTCAAAATAACTGAGCAAATGCAGAAGAATTGCGAGTTGCCTGAAATCTTTTATATCATTTAAAGAAGCAATTATTTCAGGTAAGAAGGGCGCAATTAATTTAGGCTTTTCACGAGCTAAAACTTCGATGGTCCATGCTGCATTTTTCCCTTGTACTGAATCCGCTAAAATAGCTTGGTTAACTACATATTTCAGTTCAATTTCTCCGTTTTGAATCTTTCTGATTACCCTGTTTATTGGCTGAAGTCCTGAGCCTGAGCCGAGTAATGAAATTAAATCTTCTCGATTCATTCCTTTATCGTAAATGCTACTGTTTTTGGCCTTTTCGTTTCAATGCCGTCAATCACTTCTTCCAAAATCATGGATTGAGCAAAAGGGCTTTCAAAAACTTCCTTTAAATCTCTTATTCCACCCGCAGGAACCTCTGCTGCAATCAAGGTTTTTAAGAGATCATCACGAAATTGCAGAGCAAAAAGTGGAACTAGAATATCTACCATTGTTTCCCGATTAACAACTCTTTCAGGATTGTGGGCAAAACGTGGATCATGGGCTATTGAATCGTTTCCAAGAATTTCACACAAATGCAAAAACTGCTTATCAGTTCCAATAGCCAGTACGATGTCTTTTTGATCTTTGCATTTGAAAGTGTCTCCATAGGGTGCAATGCTTGGATGCTCAGAACCTGCTGTAGTTGGCACTTTTCCGAGCATCAAATAGGCAGTTGCCTGATTTGCGAGAGCCGCAATACCGGAGGCTTCTAGCGATGTTTCAATCAAGCAACCTTTTCCGGTTTTTTCTCTCTGCCACAAGGCGAGCATTAATCCTTGTTTTAATTGTTGTGCAGCTAATAAATCTATAATGGCTACCGGAAATTTTACCGGTCCACTTTCTTTAGTACCATTCATCGACATAAATCCTACTTCTGCCTGAAGCACAACGTCATATCCAGTGCGATTAATATCAGAATCAAATCCTCGAAGATGGGCATAGACCAAACGCGGATTCATTTGCTTTAGACGCTCGTACTCCATGCCAAATTTCACATCATCTCCTGTTTTGAAATTACTGAGCACAACGTCGGCTTCAATGATCATGTCATATACCTTTTCACGTTCCACGAGGTCGCGTAGATCGGTCATAATATATTTCTTATGATAATTGATGGCTGAAAAATAGGCACTTACTGAAGCTTTCGGGTCTTCGCCGGCAACTTTCCAATTGCGTGTGGCATCGCCTCCTGCCGGACCATTTTCAATTTTTATAACTTCTGCTCCCAGTTCTGAGAAAAACATGCCTACTGCCGGTCCTGCAAGCACACTTGCCAGTTCCACTACTTTAATACATTTGAGAGGATCCATTCCACAAAGTTAATTAGTACAGGCTAGATTAAATGCGGCTTATTCGGAATTTCCTATGTTTATTAGGCTAATGCTTTTTTGTAGGTTTCCAAAACCCTGTTTCGAGCAAATACGTGCTCTACTATTGGTTTTGGAGCATCATGAGGATTTAAAAGGTATTCAGGAGCCCATTTTCTTACGTATTTCATTTCAGGATCAAATTTTTCCATTTGGGCAGTCGGATTAAATACTCTGAAATAAGGTGCAGCATCACAACCTGAAGAAGCTGCCCATTGCCATCCCCCAACGTTTGAAGCTAAATCAAAATCAAGTAATTTCTCGGCAAAATAGCGCTCCCCCCAACGCCAGTCTATGAGTAAATGTTTTACTAAAAAACTCGCAACAATCATGCGTACTCTATTGTGCATGAAGCCAGTAGTATTTAATTCTCTCATACCTGCATCTACTATCGGGTACCCTGTTTTGCCTTCGCACCAAGCTTCAAATTGCGTTTCATCATTTATCCACGGAATTCGATCATAAGCGGGCTTGAAAGCATGATCTACTGTTTGTGGAAAATGGAATAGAATCATTTGATAGAAATCTCGCCAAATCAGTTCATTGAGCCATTTTTCATTCAGCTTCATTCCAACTTTTGCCAATTGTCTGATGCTTACTGTCCCGAATCTCAAATGAACACTCAATCGCGTAGTGCCATTTATTGAAGGGATATCCCTAGTTTCGGAGTATTTATCAATTATTTTTTCATTGATCGAAGAGGATGGAATTTCGATCAAAGATTTGTCAAAGCCCATGTCTTTTAATTCAGGGATTTTTGAATCTTTTGTTGGATGGAAATTTGCACTCAAACTTAAAGTATCGAAAGAAAGGAATGAATTAGGCTGTAGGGTTTTCTTCCATTTATTCATGTAAGGAGTGAAAATGGAATAAGGCTTCCCATCGTCTTTTATGACCTCATTTTTTTCAAATATTACTTGGTCTTTGGAGCCTTGGAAAACGATACCTCTTGCTTTTAATAAATCATGAATTTCTTTGTCGCGCTTTTGAGCATAGGGTTCATAGTCCCTGTTGCAGTATACAACCTGAACATCATATTCATTAAGAACTTTATCCCATGCAGATTGAGGATCATCATAATAAACCCTAAGTCTGGAATCGAATTTTTGCAGTTCTTTGTCCAGTCGCACAATTTCATGATGAATAAAGTTTACACGAGCATCAGATTTATCATCAAGCTTTCCGAGGATATTTTTATCAAAAATGAAGATATTCTGGACTGGAAAATCAGCACTCAGGGCTTTAAAAAGTCCTGAGTTATCTTCGAGACGAAGATCACGACGATGCCAGAATATGCTTATTTTTTTCTTCATAATGAGTATAAAAGAATAACCCTGATCCTCGTTTGGAACAGGGCTATAAATCCAAAATCAAAATAATAATACCTTACGATCGCAACCCTTTGAGTGGTTGTTGGTGTTAAAACCATTTTGTAAGATCGAAGTTCACGAAAGATGAATTTTTTTTAGAATATTTGCTTAAATATTTAGTATATAATTAATAAACAATCAATTAACTAATATTTTTCTTGTTAAACCGTTTTCGGTTTGCAAAAAATACACGCCCGAATTCCAATCGGAAATGTCAATTTTGTTCGTAGATTTTCCATTCGACCGGAATACAATTTTTCCATCGAGATTTAATACTTGAAATGCCATATTTTCCTTCAATTCGATATTCAGGAACTGGTCAGCGGGTATTGGATAAATTCGAATTTCAGTATCGGTCAAATTGCCAATGGATGTGCTTAAATCGAGCTCATAATCATAACTAACAACACATCCATTTTCTGAAATAATAGTTAAAGTATATTCGCCCGGAATTAAATTTTCTGGGCTCAAATTTTCATCTGCATTGCTCCATTCGAAGGTCCAGTCGCCAGGTGCATTTACACTTATATTAATTATTCCATCATTGCCTCCATTTTCTTCTGATGGATTTATAATATCAGCTTGAACAATAGGACTGAATGGCGATTCAATATACTGGCTAAAAAAGTACAGTCCTTCATACATCGCAAATGGAGCGCAAACACCGTGATTAAAATTACCCATATCAGCAGTTCCTACCGAAATGGAACCTTGATTATAAAAGGCTTCTTCAGCCACAAGGGCATTCTCATAAGCTACCTGATCATCACCTGTACAATAAATTAAAAGAGTTGGGATTTGTGGAGCCCAATCCATCACAT
>JBDNHP010000006.1:0-14582 GCA_041688765.1 Flavobacteriales bacterium | reverse complement strand
GGCGTAACCGTTAATCTTATTCTAGGTGTGCTCATTTACACCATGCTGTTATTTGTTTGGGGTGAAAAAAGACTACCGATTGAGGAGTTACACAGCGGAATATGGTGCGTGAGTCCTGTAGCTAGAGAAATTGGATTTGAAAATGGCGATAGGATTGTAAGCATTCGTGGTGAGAAGCCTATTTATATGGAAGAGGTAGTGCCTTCCATTATTTACGGGGGTGAAATTATTGTGGATAGAAATGGTGAGGAAGTTAAGCTGGATATGCCGGAAAATTTGGTTGAACAAATGACCGACAGCAAAATTAAAGGCTTATTTTTTCCACGTGTTCCATTTTTGATAGACCTTGTTCCAGATAGCTCCATCAATGCAAAAGCAGGTCTTTTGCAAAAAGATCAGATTATTAGAATTGATAGCACTGATATAGCATGGTTTGATCAAGGAAAAACCGTACTTAAAGGTTATTCGGGCTCGCAAGTTCCCGTTACTATTTTAAGGGACGGAAACGAAATGCAACTTACACTTTCCGTTTCTGACTCGGGCTTAGTTGAAATTCAGCCTCTTCTACTTGACTACAAAGACATGGAGAAAGCGGGGATTTACAAATTCGAAACCTTAGAATATGGGTTTTTCGAGAGCATACCTGCTGGAATTTCCAAAGCTTGGGGGAAACTCAAGGGATATGTAGAACAATTCAAATTGATATTCAACCCTGACACAGGCGCTTACAAAAGCTTAGGTGGATTTGGCAGAATTGGCGGAATGTTTCCTCCAACATGGGAGTGGCAAGCGTTTTGGGAAATAACTGCGATCTTATCGTTGATTCTTGCCTTCATGAATATTCTCCCAATTCCGGCATTGGATGGCGGTCATGTGATGTTCCTTTTGTATGAAATGATCCGCGGCAAAGCTCCAAATCAGAAGTTTCTCGAGAAAGCTCAAGTTGTAGGAATGATCTTACTTTTGGCCTTACTCCTGTATGCAAATGGAAACGATATTTACCGTTACCTCATCGGTAAATTCTGATTCTGATTAGTTATACACATGTAACTGGCTTAAAACTTGATGGGCAGGCTTTGTAATATTCAATGATCACCTGTTACTTTTAAGGTATGTGCAGCATTTTCAAAATTTCATTTATTAGCTTCTTGTTATTTTTTGCAATTTCATTGCAGGCTCAAGACAAGACTACCGGTCGGCAGAATACGCTGATTAATGAATCAGATGCCCGGATTTTGGTTATTCCTTATGAGCCAAAGATGTTTATTTCTGATGTGAGTCGTGAGCTAACATACGCCAACAACATGGAAATAAGCGAAATCCGTGTTCTATTGCGCGAGAGCCTGAGCCAAATGATTAGCAATGAGCTTGCCATGAAGTCTAAGGTGATAGACCTTCTAAATGATGGCGATCTACAGCAAGCCAAAGATATTTTTGAGATTTATGAGGCTGTTAATTGGGAATACATTGCTGTTGAAGTTCCTGACTCAGTAAAAAACAAAAAGGGCAATGATTCCAAACAGCAAGTTGGACGAGGTACTTTTGTTGAGGACGGGATGATTAAAACCTATTATGATGGTAAAGATCGTTTCATGAATGTAAAAATTGAGGATAAGAATATTCTGACTTACATTGAGCAACGATATAATGCAGATTTCATTTTATTTTTAAATGAGCTCGACATTAGAGTTAGAAAAGACGTGGAATCATTACCTGGCAGGCCGGCTCCAAGACAAGTAAAAGTTCACTACACTTTGCTTGACAAACAAGGTAAAAAGATCAGCGCTTCTGCTTTGATGTTCGACTATCCGGGAGATCAGAAAGATATATTTAAAATTATTCGTTCAGGCTTCAGCCAGATAGCCAAAGATCTCCGCAAATCAATGTTTCCAACAGTAGCAAGTCCGGGAAGCACAGGGCTTGGAACCAAGAAATAAATCGGTTATAGCTGATTTGATCATGAAACAACCCAGATCAAAAAACAACTTTCTAAGATTGCAACTTATAGCGATGTTTCTTTCGAATTAAGCTTTTTGGCAACTACAAAAAATTGAATTCACAATTAATAAAAGGGTAGCCACTACGCAATAAGAAGTTCAAGAATTTGCCAATAGTTGGAGTACATTTTGAATTCCAATCCAGACCGTTAAGACGATAATTCCTAAATGCAAAATGTCGATTTTCAGCATCCTTCTCACAAGTGCTGATGGGTGGTTAAAAAAATGCTTTTTATAAGAATTACTTTTGAATTATATGGACTGATTACGAGCAACCAATCAACACCCGAGAAAAGTTGCAAAATTATAGCCCATCCTATCTTCTCGCATAATTAAGTTCAAAATGCTTGCCTGGCATTGAAACGACCATTTTCTTTAATTCGAGTTCCAGTAAAAAGTACGACAGAAGTCCAGGGCTTAGTCCGGTATGAAGGCTGAGATCATCGAAATGGCGGGTGCCTTTCAAAAGTGACTTAATTATTGACTGTTCCTCCACAATCACGGATTGCGGAATTGTTTCTATTTGCAGTTGTAATTGACTGCCCGTGGCCCAACTCAAACCATCCACAATATCTGCTGCACTCTCAATCAGAGTAGCCTGATTAGATTTGATAAGAAAATTGCAGCCGGCAGAACTCGCATCGATATTTCTACCAGGAAAAGCAAAAACATCTCGGTTATAGTTAAAACCAAGTTTTGCTGTAATCATAGATCCTCCGCGCACCCCGGACTCTACCACAACTAGTGCATCACAAAGTCCAGCGATCAATCTATTGCGCATCGGGAAATTCTCACGATCAGGCATTACTCCAGGGAGATACTCGCTGATTAACATTCCATTTTGAGTCAATTGTGCAGCTACATCCGCATGTTCTCTTGGGTAAATTCGATCCAAGCCATGGGCCAAACAAGCAACTCCAGGTAAATCACTCTTAATTCCGGCACGATGCGCACAAATGTCAATTCCATAGGCGAGCCCGCTAAGAATAACAGGCTTGTATTTAGTCAAATCAGTTACTAATTGCTGGCATACTGAAATGCCGTAACTACTAGGACGTCGGGTGCCCACAACCCCAACTACACGCTGCTTATTGAGGTCTATATCTCCCCTTCTAAAAAAATACAAAGGGGCATCCGCACACTGTTTCAGTCGTTCGGGGAAAGAATCCATGAAATAATGTGTCATTTGGACTTGATTTTTACGCAATGCATTCATATCATCTTCTACCGCTTTCCATCCATTAAACTTTGCGATTCTAGCCGCCATAACATCTGTGCAACCGGTTCTCGCTCTAAGCGCTGTTGGACTCAAATGAAAGACTTCCTTGAAACTGTTCAGTGATTCGCATAAGGTTCTAGCAGTAACGGGGCCGATACCCTCTACTCGCATAAGAGCAAGAGCATGAATTTGCTCTTCCTCCTGAATGCTTTTGTTAATATCGGCCACCGTATTCTGCACTATTATTATTGAATCACTATCCGTTCAGTAACATCACTTCCATCGACAAAGTATAAGCGAAGCAGATAAACTCCAGAAGCACTTATACCAGGAGGACACAAATCAATCCAGTTAGAAAGCACTGCGCTGGATGTATACAAAAGTCTTCCTTGTAAATCCCAAAGTTCTAAAGTACTAATTTCAAGTTCCGCACTGATATTAATCGGCCAATTTCCGGGATTAGGTTTAATTAAATATTTAGCATTATTCGAATCCAAATTCTTTCCAAAATCAGCGGCAATTACACCCGGACAAGTCTGCATTGAAGGGTGAGGATCAAGAACTGGAATTTGACATGAGATTTGCCATGGGTCATATTCACAATCAGCGAGTCTCCAAACATCAAAATGTTGAGCTTGGGGTGGACTCAACAATCCTCCTGATTGCCAAGTATTTCTTAAAGCATCAATCCATGTTGAGGTTTGACAATTGCAATATCCGCTCAAAGATCCTGCTATGTTATAATCATAAAAAGAAGTCAACACATTAAATCCATTTTTCAAAATCAGAGAATGCGCTTGCTCCAGTCTAATGTTGTAGCGATTATTGCGAATTTCATTGAAACCAGAACCGCTTCCCGAGTCGAGATAACCCCGGACCATTTCCAACAGAAACAAACCAGTATGACAATCTCGAATTTCGGTGCATTTCAGGAAAAGTTTCCCTTGGGATTTAAAAATTCCCGATCCACTATAACCACGAAACGAACAATCGCTAATATCAAGCCGTGCCAATGACACATCTTCTAATCCCAATTTACCTGGATCGTATACAGGTCCTGGGATGCCAGATTCTCCACTGTCAAAGATTGAGCCGTTTAATGCACTTGTTGCAGTGAGGCTGGCGCTT
Source organism: Flavobacteriales bacterium (assembly GCA_041688765.1). Taxonomy (GTDB): domain Bacteria; phylum Bacteroidota; class Bacteroidia; order Flavobacteriales_D; family Sanyastnellaceae; genus JBDNHP01. Next base: position 10,238 of record JBDNHP010000006.1, on the reverse strand, counting down.
CTCAACATTGCGCCATCAAGAAAGGAACTAGACAGTACATGATATGATCCTCCTTGTACTCTCAAACCCTTGTCAAATCCATAAAATTCCGTTCCCGAAACTTTTAAAAATGCCGGAGAAACGCCAATAAAATTAGCTCTTAAAATAACATTTTCAATAATAGAATTATTTACTATTGTTTTATTAAATACTTGTATCTCGTCATTTGAATTAAAAGTATTGACAGCAATGCCGTTTAACCAAGCAGATGCATGAACATTAAGTTCTCCATTGCCATGAAAACGTAGATTGAGATCATTCATTTTAAATTTGGCAGCGCTTCCCATGACATTACATACTACATTTTGTGCTATATTTAAGAATGCATCTTCGTTAAATGATCTAAGGCGTATTTCTGCATTTTGATCAAGATTCAACTCCCAATCATTCATTATAACCATTTGCGATTCGGATCCATTGAAATCGACCGTCCATATTCTATTAGTATTAAGGTGCGCAGTTCCACTGATCTGAATTTCTGACTGATCTCCTTCCAGATTATAATTTGCAGAGCCATAGAACTCTATGTGAGTATGAGGTTCAAATTCAACAGAAGCTCCATCTTCTATAATTAATTGGCCCCCGTAATGGCTCATTACAGAACCAGATTCAAACACTAAGCTTGAGCCTGAATGTACAATTATTTTTGCACCTTCATCCATAGCAATAAAGGCATCTCTTGAAACGATAAGCTTGCCAAATGTGCTTCCATCCGGATTTCCAATGCGCATTTCCGCTCCGTTTTTTAGGTGCAATCCCGATCCACAAGAACCAATCCTAACCTCCAAAAGAGAGCCTGTTTGTGGCACCCAATCTGGATCTTCGGCGAAATGAATTGGCGCTAGTGCATTAATTAGAAGTAGTCCACCATTACCTACGCTCAGGTTATTGAAATAAACATACTGCTGAGAACCAAAATTAAAAGTTCCAGGCTGTTCCATGCCGGGAGCGAGCTCTTCTATAAATTGGTTTTCACCACTCAATACTTCGTCAAGAACAAAAGCCAAACTCTGTTCTGAAATTTCTGAATGGCGCTCATTTACATATTCTGGGGCACTAAAATCATCAAAAGGTAAAGCCTGATTATCGTAAAAAATTATTTCTTCTACAGATTCGAATAAATTAGGGTAATTAATTCCGAGGGCACTCTGAGTAGAAATAAAAGCATGTGTATCATGTTCGGCCTCCAATAATGGGGCGCCACAATCGTCAGCGGTCAAAATTTCATTAATTGCATCAACAATTACCTTTGCAGTAGGTCTAGTGCTTCCCGGTACTGATTCATGAGGGAAGATTGATCCCATTGGATATAGGGCAACATCAGTTACAAAATCATACGGAATGCAGTCACCACCAAGCCAATCGGGTAGTTGTGTTCCTCCATTTGGGATTTTCCCTGAAAACACAACATTAAAAGGAGGAAATAAATACGGAATTCCAGGCGCGGTTCCAGCCCAAAGCCATGCCGCAGGATTACCCAAAAACTCCACTTCATAATCTATTATTGCAGATCCGGCATAGGGCTGTTGAGCCAATCCATACTTAGAACCATTAGCAATAGCAATGTTTCTAGACTCATTAGGATAACCCAATCCCTCCAATTCAGCGGTCCATTCTTCATGCAATGATGAAATTATTTGCAACTGATCAATCAGCATTTGCCGAGCTGCTGGCCTTTGCAATGAACCATCGATCATAAGTTGAGCATCTGCATTTCCTTGATCAGCTAGAAACTGTAACATGTGTTGAAGACCAAGTGGGATATGTGCCCCAAGATGCGGTGAATCCATTGAAATCCATAGCCTTGTGCAATGCGGCACCTCTTCAGCTTCCATTTTTGCAAGCGTGTATCTCGTAATCTGCCCACCCATACTAGCCCCACTAACGATATTAGATTCGTCTGAAGTTTTATATGAATTGACCAGATCGATGAGCTTTCTAAGGACTTCACTATTGTTTTGAACATAATCAGCTCCATCTTTGAAGTCCAGGAGGATAATGTCATATCCTTCTTGACGTAAATTTTCAATGAGGTTTGGCATATTATATAAAAAATCATACTCCGGATCAGTTCCTGAAACAAACTGGCACCAGCCAAAACTTCCAAATCGATCGGGATAAATATCTGTGGAATTAAAATCAATACCTTCAACAAAAATGAAGGGTTTAGTAAGATTTCCGAATCCCCCTTCCCGATACTTTACATACGCATTGGCTTGTACAATTGTACCGTTATAATCTGCACTAATCATCCATGGGAAGTTTGGATCCTCCGAAGGCCAAGGACTTGGGTCAGGCATGTATGGAGCCGAACATTTTGATTTGGGGGTTGCTGCTTGGGCATAACGAATTTGACCGCTTCTACTCATTCGCAGAGTTATCATCACTATATCAGATGGACTTGAAATCGGGACTATATCACCCCAATTAAAAGCTACAAATCCATTGCCATCATTAAAATCAATTTCAATATTGTCAGCAGGCGGCTGATTAGAAAAATAATATTCCTGATCTAGAATTATGGCTGGAGAAGTACTGTGAAATTGATCATGAAATGTGAATGCGGTAAACATACTCCCAACTTCCAAAAGGCTTGACTGGTTTACGAGAGGGGTAAATATTCCTCCAGTGGTATCAATAAGTCCATCAGCAAAAGCAGAAGGGATAATATTCTCATACTTATAGTCCATAATGACCAAAGGAATTGCCATTGAGGAGGCCAAATCAGCAGTGACTGAATCGCGCAATTGTCCAATAGAAATCATTTGGCTCTGGTCCATGCAGGATTCAGTTAGTTCAAGGTAGAGTTGCTGCCCTTGCCCTGGACTGCAGGGCCTAACATCGATTCCAGACCATTGATTCAGGTCCAACCAACCCGGGCTCATGTCTTTAAAATATCCACATGTGATACTCGATTCATCGAATAACTGAAATGGACTGTCTAATTGAGCAATGATGCTTTTGGTTCCGAGCAAAAGAATTGCCGGGAACAGGTAAAAAAGTGTTCTCATGTTAAAGCTGTTTTTAGTTTTTAGCGTTCCGGTATCGTCGCTAAAAGCCTACGAGCAGCTTTCTAATCTAATACTCGAGTATATATTCTGTTAAAGTCTGTGAGGGAGTAAAAACCTGGATAATTTCAGGTTGCTCAGAGTCCGTTCCCACATTCCATTTCAGATAAAGCGGCTGATTGAATTCAGCCATTACTTCGGTGTTCCAAACAATTTCCTGATCTCCTTCAAAATGACTTTGTCTTTGGCCATTAATTGAACCGGGCACATTATATTCAACACTGAAGTAATTTTCAAGATCAGGATTGTCTCTCACAATCAGCCTGAAATTGGCCAAAGGATAGAGATAAATACTGAAGCGGCAGAGATCGGGCTTTTTTATGGAAACTTCATTTGCCGAACTTTCCAAATAACCGGACTTCTCGGCATTGGCGTAATCATAGTTTTTATTTCGATCATAAGTAAACCTTCCAAATTGATCTGCCTGTATAGTTTCCATATTCGTATAGATGATCTCCAAGCCATCGACATGCACATTTTCGAACGACACTATAGCATTAGGAATAGGCTCTTCCGAAATAGCATCCCTTACGGTTCCATAAATAATGTTGTCTAATTGGGGGCTTTCCTTTCGGCATGATGCGAATAAGAAAACTATAGCAATTGCCACATAGCTTTTGTGAGTCATGATTTTCGTAATTAGTTCAGGCAAATATAGATTTGAAGAATCAAATAAACAAGTGTTAAACGTTTACTTACGTTTAAAGCGATAATTACAATTCGACTGTCTTTTCTTATACTTGTGCTTGCGACCTTAATAATATGAGACTACTTTTTCTTTTTATCACCTTAATAATCAGCAGTGTTCTGAGTGGACAGGCCGTACTTAAAGGCAAAATAACAGATTCTTCCAGCAAAGAAGGACTTGTAGGTGCTACTGTTTGGATAAAAGCCCTGAGTGCTGGTACAGTTGCAGATTTAGATGGTAATTATACTTTATCGGTCAAAGAGGGACAGCATACAGTGCAATTCTCTTACACCGGCTATACTAGTCAAGAAAAAACCATAACGCTATTGGCGGGAGAGACTCAATCATTGAACATTGAGCTTGTAAGTGCCGCAAATGAATTGGAAATTGTAGTTATTTCAGCCGGTAGATTCGAACAAAACCTGGGTGAAGTTACCATGTCTATGGAGGTTATCAAACCTTATATTATCGAGAATAAAAATACTACTTCTGTAGATGATGTTCTGCAACAAACTCCCGGTGTTAGCATAGTAAATAATGAGCCTCAAATTAGAAGTGGCAGTGGATATAGTTTTGGGGCAGGAAGTCGTGTTATGATTTTGGTTGATGATTTGCCCATTTTATCTGGTGATGCCGGAAGACCTTCTTGGGGATTTTTACCTGTAGAAAATATCAGCCAAATTGAAGTTTTAAAAGGTGCGTCTTCCGTATTATATGGCAGTGCAGCACTCAGCGGCGTTATCAATATCAGAACCGCCTATCCCAAAGACAAGCCACAAACGAAGATCAATGTTTTTCATGGCTTGTATTCCGATCCTCAAACTTCATCTGGAAAATATTGGGATGGCCAACCAATGTTTAGTGGTGTGAGCTTTCTTCATTCCAGAAGAATTAAAAACCTCGACTTCGTAATTGGTGGAAATATATTTGCTGATCAGAGTCATCTCGGACCCATCATCACCTATGGTGTAAATGGAGATAGCAGTATTGCAAATGCCAACCATTTCGATTTCAAAGCGGATCGCTACGATAGTGATTTGCGAGCTAGAATTAACACTAATCTTCGTTACAGAATTAGTAAAATTCCCGGACTTAGTATTGGTTTGAATACCAATTGGCTGAAGGGTGAATCTCTCTCCACTCTGATTTGGGATAATAATACTAATGGTTTATACCAAGCATACGCGGGCTCTGCAACACGCACCAAACAAGTGGTGGGTAATGTTGATCCATTTGTAGAGTATATTACTACAAATGGAAGCAAACATAGTTTAAGAGGAAGATGGCAGAACTTGGATAACGACAATGACAATGACCAGGGAAATTTCAGTGATGTTTATTACGGGGAGTATCAATTTCAGCAGAACTTCGATTCATTAGGAGTCAAGGATTTTAATCTCACTTTCGGGTTGGTAGGCATTCATACCAACGGAAAATCACAACTGTATGCCGGCGATGTTACAGAAGGAAATAATACAGCAGATAATTACGCAAGTTATCTACAATTAGATAAGAAATTTGGCAGGTTGACTACAAGTGCCGGTTTGCGTTATGAGTACTTTGAAATCAATAAAGAGTCCGAATCAAAGCCCGTATTTAGAGCCGGAGTTAATTATCAGGCGGCAGAGGCAACATATTTCCGAGCGAGCTATGGACAAGGGTATCGCTTTCCGAGCATTGCAGAAAAATTTATTCGAACGGCTGTTGGACAAATCAATATTTATCCAAATATAGACTTGCAGCCTGAAACTAGTTTTAATGCAGAAGTTGGTATAAAACAAGGTTTCAAGTTAGGCAAGTTTATGGGGTATTTTGATGCCGCCTATTTCTACCAGGAATATGAGAATTTTATTGAATTCACTTTTGGTCAATGGACAGAAACTATCAGCTTAGGCAATCTTTTTGGACTAGGCTTCAGATCGCTGAACACCGGCAAAGCGCGAGTTACCGGACTTGATTTGTCATTATTAGGAGAAGGTAAAATTGGCAATATTGAACTGCAAACATTATGCGGGTACACCTACAGTAATCCAGTCTCGCTGACTCCTGAATACGTTTATGGGGAAGCCGCTAGTGAGGATTTCGAATATCCAGACAATACATATCTCAGTTCAAGCTCTGACACTACTAACAATATCTTAAAGTATCGATTACAGCATCTTGTGCGGGCTGATTTGCAAGCGACTTACAAAAAATTCTCAGCAGGAATCAGTTTTAGATTTAATAGTTATATGCAAAATATTGATAAAATTTTCCTTGATTTGGATGACCCAGAAACCGATACCGGGGTTAAAGTATATACCGGAATTAACGACTGGCGAGAACAGCATCAAAAAGGAGATTACGTATTCGACAGCCGTATTTCCTATCAATTTAGCAACATTCATAAAATAGCAATAATTATGAATAATGTGCTTAACCGCGAATATGCTATTCGGCCCCTAGCAATCGAAAAGCCGCGAGCTACCAGCATTCAATACACTATAACATTCTAATGCGTATATTAGGAATTATACCAGCTCGTTTTGCTTCAAGCAGATTTCCTGGGAAGCCACTTGCTATGATCGGGCATCAAAGCATGATTCAAAGGGTATATGAACAGGCAAAACAATGCAGCAGAATAGATGCAATTCTGGTTGCCACTGATGATGAACGAATATATGATCATGTTCATTCCTTTGGAGGAGAAGCGGTAATGACTAGCTCTACTCACCAAAGCGGAACAGATCGTTGTTTAGAGGCATCACTAAGCTTAAATGGGCCAATTGATGCAGTAATAAATATACAGGGAGACGAACCCTTCATTCAACCATATCAAATAGACAGTATTGCCGCACTCGTGGAAGAGGGCGCGGAAATTGCCACACTTGCCATCCCCATTCCATATACAATATCGGCAGATCCAAACAAAGTGAAAGTGGTAATAGACAAACACGGTAAGGCTTTGTATTTTAGTAGAAGTCTTATCCCCTATCATCGAGATGTGGAAGATATTTCTCAACTACAATGTTTAAAACATTTAGGAATTTACGGTTATCGTTTTTCGACCTTGCAACAGATTGCCCGCTTAGAAGTTTCATTTCTGGAATCTTCCGAAAAGCTCGAACAACTTCGATGGATGGAGAATGGATATGTAATCCATGTGGCAATTACTGATTATGAATCTCCGGCGATTGACACACCCGAAGATCTTAATAAAATTCTCAATAATATTTAATTTAATCGTTCTATATATTAACTTTTAATTGCGCGATACTGCTACTGATTAATTAAGTCCATTCTGAATGAAATCACTTATAATAATCCATGGTGCACTCGGATCAAAAACTCAATTTGATGATTTAACCAAACTTATCTCCTCCAATTTGGATGTTCATAATTTGAACATGCCCGGCCATGGGGGAGAAGATTGCCTATCTGAATTTTCGATTTGTGCATTCAGTGCATTCTTGTGCAGTTATATTATTGAAAAAGAACTCCAACACCCCATGGTTTTCGGGTATAGCATGGGAGGATATGTAGCTCTATTTGCTGAAACAAAGAAAAAAGGGCTGTTTGAAAAAATAATTGCCCTCGGCACCAAATTCGACTGGAGCCAGGACTCAGCAACTAAAGAAATCAAAATGCTGAATCCACTGAAAATGGCAGAGAAAATTCCGGTATTTGCAAATCAACTTAAAGAACTCCATGCCCCCTGCGACTGGAAAGATGTGGTTATTAAAACAGCAGAACTGATGCAAATATTGGTGGATTCAGATGCTTTGACAGATGTGGATCTTTCAAGGGTACATTGTCCGGTTGTGGTTTGCAGAGGCAGCTTGGACTCTATGGTTTCTGAAGCAGAATCTACATGGGCCGTGCAACACATGCCAAACTCACAATACCTTGAACTAGAAAGTGTTAAACATCCCATTGATCAAGTTAACATAGGAATTCTTATTGAACTAATTAGAAAACATTGTTTATAATGCCCTGAATCAAAGAGACTTACCGATTTCCAACTTTGCAAATCCCTGTTAATCAGTTCAAAGAAAATGTTGCTTAAAAGAGTCCAATTTTGTATTTTCGCATTTATGGAAGAAAAGGCTTTACAGGGCAGAATTGCAGAACTCATGTATGATCACGATTGTGTGATTGTGCCCGGCTTCGGTGGATTCATTGCTAATTATAAAGCCGCCTTCATTCATCCAAGGGTTCAACTCGTTTCCCCTCCCAGCAAACAATTGTCATTCAATCGCAGTCTCAAGCGGAATGATGGACTACTTGCAAATTACATAGCTGAAAAAGAAGGTGTTGCTTATGAGTCTGCTTTGGACTTTATCGATCGCACAGTAAAATCATACGAAAATGAATTGCGCTCTGGCAATCGGTTGGAATTGAGTAAAATAGGGATTTTATATTTCGATCGTGAGATGAAACTCCGTTTTATTCCAGATGAAGAAACCAATTTCTTAAAATCTTCATTCGGTCTGCCTGTTTTAAGTCTGGATCCGATTGCAATTCCAGAGGTCCTAATTATAGACATCCATCAGAGAAAAAAATCGACCATTCGTCCTTGGGTCGCCGCCGCTGTTCTTTTACCTTTGGCCTTAGTTGCAAGCCTGAGCTTCAACGGATTTTTTCAAGGCAAGGAATACGATGTCGCTAGTCTAAATCCGTTCAGATATAATTCCGTTGTTTCAAATTATAATCCATCAGCCGAAAGAAATATTGCTGAAGTTAATTCAGATTTATTAAATCTGGAAAATCAGATTTTAAATGCTGGAGATGCTGAAACTATTTCGCTAAATTTTCAAGCAGAAGATGATATAAATTCTGAAATTACTATTAGAATTAATGCCCCTGTATTGCCTGAACCAAAGGTTCCGACGAGCACAGTAGGCAATCCCGGATTGTTTTTCCTGATTGCAGGCGCATTTGAGGTTGAGGAAAATGCTTCAAAACTTGTGAATTCGCTAAAATCAGAAGGTTTTGACGCTTCTATTATCGGTAAAAGAGGTCGTTTGAACTTAGTAAGCTATGGCGCCTATACCACTTCCGATTCAGCCAATTCAGCACTCCACGCCCTGAAACAAAGTAATCGCTCATCTTGGGTTTTTTATAAATGAGTCTTCCTGTTGAACCTGATCAAATAGATGCAATCATCTTCGATTTTGGTGGCGTACTTTATAATATTGATTATAATTTACCCGTTCAAGCGTTCCGCGATTTAGGATTGAAGAATTTCGATCAAATTTTCACACAAGGTAATCAAAACAAGCTTCTTGATGATTTAGAAATTGGAACGATTGATCAAGCTCAATTTTTAAATGGATTGAGGGATTATTTTGATTCTGATGTGAGCGATGAAAAATTATTAAAGGCTTGGAATGCAATCCTAATCGATATTCCCAAAAGCAGAATAGATCTTATTCATCGACTGCGTAATAAATATCGCACTTTCCTGCTTAGCAATACAAACGAAATTCATGTTCGCACTTTTGAGAAGGATATAGAACAATGCATGGGGACTGCATATTTCAAGTCGGCCTTCGAATCGATTTATTACAGTAATGACCTACACATGCGTAAGCCTGATGGGGAGATTTATGAGCTAATAAAAAGACATCAGTTAAATCCAGGAAGAACGTTGTTTATAGATGATACTGAGCAACATGTAAGTGGGGCAAGGGCGGTAGGGTTGAATGGTTATTTGTTTAAGGTAGAGGGAGATGAGTTAGAGAGGTTGTTTGAGGGGTGGTGAAACGCAAGAATATTTCAGGATGTTGCTTACCAATTAGCTTTGAAAGGGTAGCTGTTCTTTAGATTAACGGTTTAGTTCGATTCGGCCTTTGCATAAAGGTCCAGGTCAATTTAACTAGCTTCTTCAACATAGCAGAAGGCTAGCCTTTTGCGCACGATTCTAAGATTAACGGTTTAGTTCGATTTGGCTACTGCATACACTGGACAGGGCAAATGAAGCAGCTTCTTCTATAAAGCACAGGCATAGCTTATTGCGCACGATTCTAAGATTAACGGTTTAGTTCAACTTGGCCTTTTTACAATGGGCTATGGCAATTTGGTTATCCTCCAAATTATGAAAGGAAGATAGCTGAAAGTACCTTCTTATAAGATTAACGGCTTAGCTCGACTTGGCTAGGGCATAGAGTGTCCAAGGCAAATTATCCAGCTTCTTCAGTAAGGCACAGAGAAGGCTTATTGCGCACGAATCTAAGATTAACGGTTTAGTTCGATTTGGCTACTGCATGCATTGGCCAGGGCAAATTAACCAGCTTCTTCAACAAGTTACAGGAATAGCTTATTGCCCGGGATTTACAGATTAACGGCTTAGTTCGATTTGGCCCTTCGTATAAGGAAGCCAGATCAATTCAAGCATCATTCTTAATCTGTCAGATGGATAGCATATTGTAAACGATTCTTACATCTCTAGCTTAAATCGATTT
>JBDNHP010000101.1:0-3129 GCA_041688765.1 Flavobacteriales bacterium | reverse complement strand
TGCGCCATCAAGCAAAGCTGCCGGGCTTTCTTTTGAGCAGCAAAAATACCATGATGATTTAAGAGGACAGTTTGGACAATCAGTTAAGCTGCAAGTTAAATCTAACGGAGCTGGAAAAATCGAAATTCCATTTTCTTCAGAAGAAGACCTGAGGAAAATTATTGACCTATTGGATATAGGATGAGGTTTATAACTCTGATTGTATTTTGCTGCATTTCCGGTTTTTCCGTGAAATCGCAGGATTCAACAGTAGTAATGAGTCACTCTCCCAGAAAGGCGAGTATTTTATCAGCGGTTTTACCTGGTGCCGGACAAGTTTACAATAAAAAGTACTGGAAAGTTCCTATTGTATATGCAGGATTAGGAACTTGCGTGTATTTCATTGACCGAAACAACAAGAAATTTCAACAGTATAAAGATGCATTAATCGCTATAAACGATGATGATCCTAATACTATAAATACTACGCCTTATTCTGAATCGCAGCTTGATGAATTACAAGACACATACAGAAGCTGGCGAGATTTGTCATGGATTATTTGTGCAGGTGTATATGCTTTGCAAATAATCGACGCAAATGTTGATGCGCATCTTTTTTACTTTGATGCCGGACAGGACATCAGTTTCCACATCCAACCATCGTTACAGTTCACCGGTCGTGTAAACCCCGGACTAAGCCTCAATTTGAAGTTCTAATTTTATAGCATGAAAATCGCCATCATCGGATATGGGAAAATGGGACAAGTAGTGGAAGATGTTGCTCAGAAACGCGGCCACGAAATTGTGTTGCGTTCCTCAGCATTAGAACCATTTAAACCGGAAGATTTAAAAAATTGCGATGTTGCCATTGAATTTACCGAACCTGAATCTGCTGTAGCTAACATATTAAAATGTTTTGAAGCCAATGTTCCGGTTGTGGTTGGAACCACCGGATGGTATGGGCGTTTCAATGAAGTAGAACAATTGTGTATTCAAGGAAATCACACTCTTTTTCATGCCACCAATTACTCTCTTGGCGTAAATATGCTTTTTGCATTAAATGAAAAATTAGCGATTCTCATGAACGATTGCGAAGAGTATGAACCGAGAATTTTAGAGATCCATCATACCGAGAAAAAAGATAGTCCTAGTGGCACCGCCATTTCATTAGCAGAGGGCATTATTTATAATTTGAAGCGGAAAAAACGCTGGGTAAATGAGCTCAGTGATGAAGCCGACGAATTAGCCATCATTTCGGATCGTACTGCCGGAGTTCCTGGCACACATGTAATAAGTTATACTTCTCCTGATGATGAATTAACGCTTAGGCATGATGCCCGCAATCGCACAGGATTCGCGCGCGGTGCGGTAATGGCGGCGGAATGGGTTAAAGAAAAAAAAGGTGTTTACACCATGAGACATTTATTGAATATTTAAATTATGATTCCCGAAATACTTTTAGCTCTCCTCTTATTAAGCTACTTCTTTACTCTTCCAATTTTGATTGAAAGAGCAGGTGGAATAAAATGGAAAGGATATGTTCCTGTATTGCAATACCTCGAATGGCTCAAACTCATAAAACGCCCATGGTGGTGGGTAATTCTGATGTTCATACCCGGAGTAAATCTGGTTATGCTGATGATAATGAATGTAGAATTGGTTAAGGCTTTTGGAAGAAGAACAACTAAAGACCAGTGGCTCGCCGCAATTCTTCCATGGTACAAAATTCCTCGTTTAGCATTTTCTGATAAGTCGGCTGCGTATGTAGGTCCTGAGGTTTGGGATGCCAAGCACAAAAAATCATTTGGTCGTGAATGGGGTGAAGCGATTGTTTTCGCTGTGGTTGCGGCTTCTGTTATTCGCACCTTTTTTATCGAAGCATATACTATTCCAACTCCTTCAATGGAGAAATCTATGCTTGTTGGTGATTACTTATTTGTGAGTAAAATGAGCTATGGTGCACGAATGCCAATGACCCCGGTTGCCTTTCCATTTGCTCATCATACATTACCAGGCACACAATCTGCGGCTTATGTTGAATGGTTTAAACTTCCTTATTTCCGACTTCCAGGATTTGGTGATGTGGAACGTTTTGATGCCGTAGTATTCAATTTTCCTAATGGTGATACTGTTTTAGCAAGACCTGAATTGCAAGGATTTGACTATTATGAATTTTTGAGAAATGAAGCCATTGAAGAAGCCGGTAATATTGAAAATTTTAGCAGATCACCTGAGCGTTTTAATGCCATTGCCAGAGAACGATTATTAGAAGGTAATTGCAAAAATTGTATTGAAGCAGATCAAGGACGATATATCGGAATGCCAACTATGGGCATCATTATTCGCCCATTAGACAAGCGTGAAAATTATATCAAACGTTGCGTTGGCATGCCGGGTGATAATCTTTCAGTTATTAACGGACAATTGCATATTGATGGAGCTGCGGCTGAAAATCCTGAGGATTTAGAATATGCGTATTATCTTCAGATCAATGCCAATAATTTGAGTCAAGGACATTTGAATAAATTAAGGGCTGAACTCGATTTGCCGTTGAAATCGGACTTGCGGGTAGAATCGCAAAGTGAAGGACTTTTGAAAGTGAGTCTCACCAAGGCTCAGCTTGATAAGGTGAAAACCCTCAATTTTGTGAGTGCTGTAATTCCATACCTCGATACTACAAAAGTGGTTCATCATCATTTGCGCGTTTATCCGAATGACTCGCAATACGACTGGAGTCCGGATAATTTCGGCCCACTGTACATTCCTAAAAAAGGAAGCAGCGTTGATATCGATCTCAAAACATTGCCTTTGTATCGCAGGATTATTGATGTTTATGAAGGAAATGATTTGGAAGTTCGCGACGGAAAAATATACATCAATGGTGAAGAGCAAAGTTCATACACCTTTAAGATGGATTACTATTTTCTCATGGGAGACAATCGCCATAACTCCCTCGATTCGCGCTTCTGGGGATTTGTTCCTGAAAACCACGTAGTAGGTAAAGCTGTATTTACTTGGTTCTCCAAGCAAAACAGCAATGATCATATCGAAAGTAGAATCAGATGGGAGCGGATGTTCCGCACCGTGAAATAGTTTTTCCTCTTCATCTTGCAGGAAGCGCTGCATGGTTTGCTGCTCTGAATAAAGCAG
>JBDNHP010000100.1:0-6616 GCA_041688765.1 Flavobacteriales bacterium | reverse complement strand
TCGTGATTCCTACGTTTGTGCAGATGAGCGATACAGGATGAATGTTAGGGTTGTTACCGAGTTCCCATGGTCTAATATGTTCGCATTCAATATGTTTATGCGTCCAACTGAAGACGAAATTCTGGAATTTAAACCCGAGTGGCATATTGTATGTGCGCCTGAATTCCATGCCGATCCTTCTATAGATGGCACACGTCAGCACAATTTCGCTGTAATCAATTTTTCAAAAAAATTCATTCTTATCGGAGGTACCGGTTATACCGGAGAAATTAAAAAGGGAATCTTTAGTGTCCTTAATTATGTGCTTCCTCAAGATAAAGGTGTTCTTTCTATGCATTGTTCAGCAAACGTTGGATATTCAGGAGATACCGCTGTATTTTTTGGTTTATCTGGAACCGGAAAAACGACCCTATCAAGTGATGAAAATCGCAGACTTATTGGTGATGATGAGCATGGCTGGTCTAATAATACTGTTTTCAATTTCGAAGGCGGTTGTTATGCTAAAACCATCGATTTAACAAGAGAACGCGAGCCACAAATATTTGATGCCATTCGTTTTGGAGCTATTCTAGAGAATATTGGTTTTAAAGATGATGGAGTAACTCCTGATTATTGCGACGCCTCGAGAACAGAAAACACCCGCGTTTCTTATCCAATTAACCACATCGATAATATCGTTGTGCATTCTAAAGCTGGTGTTCCTCAAAATATATTCTTCCTTACCTGTGATGCTTTTGGAGTTTTACCTCCAATTTCAAAACTAAATAAAGGTCAGGCGATGTATCACTTTATTTCAGGATACACTGCAAAAGTGGCTGGTACTGAAGCAGGAATTAAAGATCCTCAAGTGGTATTCTCTGCTTGTTTCGGCGCCCCGTTCCTTCCTTTGCACCCAACGAAGTACGCAGAAATGCTAGGTGCTAAAATGGATAGCAATAAAGTGAACATTTGGTTAATCAATACCGGATGGAGTGGGGGAGAGTATGGCGTTGGAAAGCGTATGTCGCTCAAATATACCCGTGCTATGATTACTGCTGCATTGCAAGGGAATCTCGAAAATGTGGAGTATAAGGAGCATGCTGTATTTGGCTTGCTTATGCCAACATCTTGTGAGGGAGTACCTACTGAAGTGCTGGATCCAAGAAATACTTGGGAAAATATAGAAGCTTACGACCGCAAGGCATCGGATTTAGCAACTCGATTCGTGAAGAATTTTGAGAAGTACGAGTCTTTTGCGAATGCCGAAATTATGGCAGCAGCTCCAAGGCCAGTGGTGAGTATCTAATCATTTTAATTGAACAATACCAAGGAGGCTGTAGCAATTTTTGCTGCGGCCTCTTTTCATTTGATCTAATTACCTATTTTTCAGACAAATCTGACATTGCCTGTGAAAATGCTTTTTAAAAGGGGGTATGAAAATCTCATCTTTAGACTCTCGGCCAGAAATTCTGTTATTCTGAATTTCTATCATACCCACATATATAAACCGAAGAAAGCCACCTTAGCCTGTTTTTATAATAATCTTTCAAAAGATCTACCCCACATTTATGTAATTCAGGTAGGCGCAAACGATGGAATTACCCATGACCCTATTCACAAATACATCAAACGTGATCAATGGTCAGGTTTACTAATTGAACCGCAGGCAGGAGTATATAGAAACAAGCTATTTCCCCTGTACCGAAGAAATCCTCAAATTCATATTGAGAATATTGCTATAAATGATCATAATGGGATAATGGATTTATATCGCATAAGCTTTTGTAATATGCGCTGGGCAACGGGTTTGAGCACCTTTCATTTACCTACTCTTCAGAATAAAGTGGATGCAGGAGAGATTGATAAATTGGCAGCTCGGTACCAAGTAAAAACCCCAACTTACACTTCAGAGTATCTTGAATCTGTACCTGTTGAATGCAAAACATTCGATTTTTTAAGAGAGAAATATAAAATTGCTGAGGTTGATGTTTTGCAAATCGATACGGAAGGCTTCGATTTTGAAATCGTTAAACTTTATGATTTGGAAAAACATAAACCGAAAGTCATTGTGTTTGAAAGTAGTCATTTGAACGATTCTGCCTACGCTGAAGCCTCTGCCTATTTCGAGCGAAATGGCTATGTTTTCCGAAGAATAAATGGCGATAGTCTCGCTGTTCAAAAAAGCTTCGATAAAGGTTTGCAAATTTTGAAGGATTGCTTCTAAATTAACTTGTCAAACCGCCTGAATATATATCTTTGAGCATGCAGTTGTTTTTTCTCCCTTCCTTGAGCACTGAATTGATTGAACTCAATGCTGAGGAGTCTCGGCATATTGTGAAAGTGTTGAGAAAACGAGCCGGTGATAGAATTCAATTTACCGATGGGCGCGGAAATATGGCTGAGGCAGTTCTGGAAGATACCTCCAAACAGCTATGCAAAGCCCGTATTATTGAAGTGAAATTTATACCAGAACCCTTGCCGCGATTGCATTTAGGAATTGCGCCAACAAAAAACCACGATCGCTTAGAATGGTGTATTGAAAAATGTACCGAAATAGGCCTTAGTTCTATTGTCCCGCTCATTTGCGATTACTCTGAACGTCCTGCTCTTAAAGTAGATCGTTTGCATAAAATCATTCAATCTGCTATTAAACAAAGCCAGCAATTTCACCTTCCGATTTTGCACGAACTTCAGTCTTTTTCGAATTTTGTTCATGAACATAAATCAACAGGAGCTAAATATATCGCCTGGTGCGGAGATGCTCATAAATCCTTGGTTTCCGAATTATTGCCTGCCTCTGAAACAACGATTCTGATTGGTCCGGAAGGAGACTTTTCAGAAGCAGAAATTCAACAGGCTTGGAATAATGGCTATAAAAGTCTTAGCTTGGGCCATAACCGATTGAGAACAGAAACAGCCGCAATTATGGCTTGCGCTGCTTTTCAAACCATAAATTTGCAACCATGAAATCCATTATCATTCTTGCACTGTTGGCTGTAATTGCAGTCATTTTATATTTCACCAATCCTGATGTTTCAGATTTCAGAGATTTTGTAAAATCATACATTGAAAACGAATTCAGTAGCAATTCAGAAACGGAGAAAGCCTTAGTTAGTCTCGCTAGTGGACCAATGGCAGATATTGTACAAGCTAGCACAAGCAGAACTAATTTTGCTGTAGGTTCTATTTATGAATTTGAATTGGGCGAAAAAAAATACAAGTTTTTGGGTATCGCTTCTAAATTTATTCCTCTCCAAGAAAAAGGCCCTATCGATCAGGCTAAAGAACTATTGACACCATGAAAAAATCATTCCGGCAATTATTGCCTCATTTCGCTTTACTGCTGCTGGTATTGTCGGCCTGTAACAAGCAGCCTGAATTGCCTTTGCCGGTTCTGCTTCCTAAGCCAAATCAATACACGGCCAGAGCATCCGAAAATTTTGCCATAACTAAAGCTACCATCATTACCTATTCTGCTGATGCAGTAAAGGAAGCGCAGTATTTGCATGATTTGATATTGGATCTCACCGGATTAGATTTGGTGCAAGAAGTTTATAAAAAAGGAAGTCCCGATGATGGAAGCATTTTATTAAATCTGATTAAAGGAAATCCGGAAAGTGAAGCCTACACTATGGCTGTAGAAGAAGATTATATCTGGTTTACAAGTGATTCAAATACAGGATTATTTTATGGGATTCAAACGCTTCGTCAAATTTTACATAGCACAACTTCTAAAAATGATCAATGGATAATTCCGGGATTACAACTTGAAGATCATCCGCGTTTTAAACACAGGGGTATGCTTTTGGATTGCGCCCGGCATTTTATGGATAAGGATTTCGTAAAAAGATATATCGATCTTTTAGCTTATCATAAAATGAATGTATTGCATTGGCATCTTACGGAGGATCAGGGCTGGAGGATTCAAATTGATGCTTATCCCAAACTCACTGAGGTAGGCGCATACAGAACAGAAGCAGATGGCACGGTTTACGGAGGATTTTATACCAAAGATGATATCCGCGAAATTGTAGCTTATGCCGAAAGTCTTCATGTTTTAATTATTCCTGAAATTGAATTGCCGGGTCATTCTTCTGCTGCTATTGCAAGTTATCCCTGGCTTTCCTGCACAGGTAATAAAATAGAAGTGGAGAATGAATGGGGGGTTTTTAAAGATGTTTATTGTGCTGGAAATGATTCGGTTTTCTCATTTCTTGAAGCGGTGATGAACGAAGTAGTCGAACTCTTTCAAGGACCTTATATTCACATTGGTGGCGATGAAGCTCCTAAAATTCGCTGGAAAGAATGCAGCAAATGTCAAGCACGATTAGCAGAGGAATCACTTGGCAATGAGCATGAATTGCAAACTTGGTTTATCAATCGAATGGGTAACTATTTGAAATCTAAAGGCAAGGATATTATTGGTTGGGATGAAATTTTGGAAGGTGGAATTCCTGAGGGCGCAATCATACAATCTTGGCGAGGTGTGGATGGTGGAATTGCCGCCGTTAGGTCTGGGCATGAAGCAATTATGTCGCCAACTTCACATGCTTATTTCGATTATGATGTGAAAGCTATTGATCTCAAAAAGGTTTATAGTTTTAATCCAATTCCTGCAGAACTAAATGCAGAGGAAGCAGCCCTAATTCGTGGAGCAGAGTGTAATATGTGGACTGAAAGAGCACCTCAGGAAACGGTGGACTCAAAAATGTTTCCGCGTATGTTGGCGATGGCTGAAGTATTGTGGACGGCAGATACGACTAAGAATTTTGCCGATTTTAGAAAAAGGATGAAATCTCATGTGAAACGATTAGATGCCATGGGAGTTAAATCAGGATTAGAAACTAATCCTGTTTCTGTGCAATCCACACTTAAAAATGCTCAAGTACAAATTGAGCTATTGCCCGGTATTCCTGAGTTGCATGTTTTTTATTCTTATGGTCAGCAAATTCTAAAATACGAGGAGCCAATACAATTGCCGGAATCAGGCATATTGTCTGCTCAGGCTTTTACTGATGTTGAAGGAACCAAGCCTTATGGTGATGTTATTGAAGCCGGTTTTGCGGTTCACAAGGGCTTAGGAAAGGAGTTTAAATTGAATCATGCGTACAGTCCCAGTTATACCGGTGGTGGTGATAACGCATTATTTAATGCAAATTTGGGATCATTAGATTTCAGAGACGGAAATTGGCAAGCACTGCAAGAAAGAAATATGGATACTTGGGTTGATTTGGGCGATGGAGCATCTATTTCTGAACTAAGCGCTCGCTTTTACCAATACTCCAATTCATGGATCTTTTTGCCAACGGAGGTGGAATATTTGGTTTCTAATGATGCCGAAAATTGGCAGACAATTGCTACCGTAAAATCTGATAAAGGTCCTGATATTGAGGAGCAGTTTGTAGCAAAATTTTCATGGAAAGGCGAAGTAGTTCAAGCTCGGTTTTTCAGAATGATTGCTAAAAATATTGGCTTTTGCCCATCATGGCATGATGCCGCAGGTTCGCCTGCCTGGCTGTTTTGCGATGAATTTGTATTGCGATAACGGTTTGTATTGTGCAATTTAGCGGATTCTCAAAATTATGTTGTGCAAAATTTTTAAAACTGAATATAGTATAATTTTTCTTCGCAGAAATGCATAAGCCAGCATTTTGCCAAATCGATATTTGATAAAGCGTAACTCAAAATCCTATTACATCTTGACTCACATATTTTAGACTGAAATTATGCTGCAAACGGACGCTCTTATTTTGTTTTTCTAGAACCCAATTATTAATTCTTGATATTTTCATATTGTACATGTAAAACATTTTTATATTTTTAGAGGCCAAAAATACCCAATATCTGAAGTTAATGAGTCATTTATTTCGAAATAGTCACTCAAAAGGCCTGCTAAAAAATACTTTTTTCATTTATTCCTTTTTTATCTTTTCTACTAACTATGTGGTAGCTCAAGACGAGGATGTTTCGAAATACTTTGATGGCGGGCTCTGTTTCGGCAACAATGTTATTAACGTCCAACTTCTCACTTTGGGAAATGCTGAAGCAGGAATTGCATTTGAAAAACGGTATGCATTTTTTGACGCGGCATCTACTACAGATGCCAGAATAGGCTTTCAAGTTGCGAGCTACAACAAAGTGCTAGTTTTTAATAAGTTTATTTCGTTCCAAGCTTATGAATCTGGTGGTTCGTATTTTCATATTGGGAATGAGAAAATACTTCCTAACTTACCAAGAGTCACCTGAAGGCATGTACACAGGTGTTATGTTCAGACATAGAGCTTATGACCTTCATGGAGGGATTGTAAAGTTCAATGATGTCATAATTATGGGCGGTGTACAAAAGCAATTCAAGGGCCGTCTGATCTTTGATTTTGCAACAGCACTTGTTGGTCAACTTTATAGGTATATTGACATACCAGCTTCTCATCATGAATCTGATCTTATTGGAGTTACAACCTAATTTATAGCACAAGTTAAACTCGGTTATTTGCTTTAAACCTCAAATAAAAATGTTAATGAAAACAAAATTAATGATGAGTGCAATGGCACTTCTGTCTATTTGCGCGGCACAGAGCGCAATGGCGCAGCGAACCACATCTAAAGCCAAAGTAACTTGGGGACCAGAAATAAACGC
>JBDNHP010000099.1:0-4018 GCA_041688765.1 Flavobacteriales bacterium | reverse complement strand
CGTATGGAATATCTGAAGTAGGCTCTATGAAAGGCATAATTAAAGAAGCAATTGCAACCAAAATCAGAAGCGCGAAGCAAATAAATTCAAAGTATTTCCTGATTTTATCACTTGGAAAACTCAATTGTGAATATGCTCCTGCAAGCGGAATGATGAGCATAGCAAGAATGGGAAAAAGATAGCGAGGCATGGTGCCGGGAGAAATCCAATAGACGATGAGATTAGCAAAAAACACAAGAAGACAGAACCTATAAAAATCTGATTTCCAAATTGCATTGCGGATAGATTTGATCAAAAAGAAAGCGCTTAATAGGGTCCATGGGAAAAAAGTATAAATAAATTCAAAAGGGAATAGTAGAATATGTTTTAAAACCAATAATGGTCCGTTAGCAGTTGGAGTGCGCTTGGCGCTTTCGTTCCAGAGAATATTTAGAATATCCTGAAGTTGTAAATTATTGGCATTGAGATATAAATAATAGTACAGCCCAAGAATGAAAAGCGCTGAGAGCAGCCCTACAAAATGCTGCCACGAGAAAAGCACTTTGAATTTGCGCAAATCAATCATAAAAACCAATAAGGTAATTGCTTGAAAAACGATTGCAGTGAAGCCCTTCATGAGGAAAGTGAAGGCCATTATACTGTAACTTATAACAAAAAGTTTTAACCAAGCTTGCCTAATTCCATATCGAAAAATGAGCATGAAGTTTAGAAAAGTAAAAGCGGCGTAAGTCAAATCAATCAGTCCGATGAAAGAATCGTAAAACATGATTCTTCCAGTGGTAATAGTAGCAAGGGCCGCAATCCAAGCGCTGCGTTTATGTGCTGTATTTTCAAGGGTGAAACGATAAACAAAAAAGGCTAACAAAATTGCCCCCATAATCGTGGGAAGTCTCAGCACAAAAGGAGAAAAGCTATCTGTCAACTGAAAAAATAACGCAATGATCCAATTATAAACGGGGGGTTTATTAAAGTACAGATTGCCATTGATGGTGGGACTGAGATAATCACCGGAAAAAATCATTTCAATAGCAACAACTGCCCTTCTGGATTCATCAGTGTGAAAAAAAGGAGGGATGAGGCCAAGGTTTATAAGCAAGGCGGGGATAAGCAGCACACATGCGGAAATGAGGATGTATAGCTCAGTTCGGCTTAAATCAGGGAAGCTTAATTCCCTAGATACAATCTTAACTTTTGTCACGTCCCGAAGTTAATACTCATTGTTCTTTATTCGGAAGCATTGTATTTTTTTGTGGAAATGAAAGCCCCAGGCAATGAACAGATTGCGGTGATTGCAAAAAACAATAAACTCATAGCAATTCCTGATTCTGCTGAAATCATTATCATACTGCAACCACTCACCATTACCCATTCTCTCGCTCCTACACCTCCAATGGTCAAAGGCAATACGGCCACAATAGATGAAATTAGAAACAAAATCAAAAGTTCAATTACATGGCTGGAGGCAATTCCTTGTAAAATACACCAGGCACATAGAATTTGCAGTGCTTGCACCCCTAATCCGTCAGCATTTGAACGATGAAAAACAGATTGGATTTTTTGGGAAATTTTGGCAATTAAATAATGGGTTAGAAAGTAAGCTGGAAAAAAAGCAAATGTCAAAACCAACATAAGCCAATGTGGAATGAACTCGTGTAAGCCACTTGTCCAAAGCATCAGTAAAGCGAGAAATGATAAGGGAATCACCCCGGATATTCGGTCTATGACTATCGCAGCAGTTAATTCCTTGAGTTTACCTTGTCCCTCATTTTTTAAGAGCCAAATTTTGTAACCATCGCCACCAATACCTCCTGGTAAAAAAAGGTTATAGAACATTCCAAGGTAATACAGGCGCAGATTTCGTGAATGTGTTAAACGTACATTTATTGACCTGAAAAAGCGTTGAAGCCTATAAGCGCTTAAGACTTTGGAAGCGTTAAAAAGCAGCAAGGCAAGCAAAATCCAAGGGAAAGAAGCTTGTTTAAGAATGGCTATGGTTTCAACCCAAGATATTTTGCCGGAAATCCACCAGAAAGCCAGGGTCATAAGCCCCAGTTTCCCCAGAAGTTTAAGCGTTGTCTTTAACGCGGTCCGGTCCGACATAACTGGCTTTTACAAGATAATTCGCCTTCTGCTGCGACTCATAATAGGTGCGCATCATGATTTCAGCAAGAAATCCAAAGGTTATCAATTGTAGTCCTCCAAGAAGCAGCAAAACACCCAGTATGAGCAAAGGTCTGCCTCCAATATCTTCCCCCATTATTTTGAGAATTAATAAATAGGAATTTATCAAAACCCCGACCGCAAATGTGATAATTCCGGCCGGACCAAATAAATGCATTGGCCGACTAAAATATTTTTGAAAAAACACCATGAGCAATAAATCGCTCATCACTTTGAAAGTGCGACCTAAGCCATATTTCGATTTGCCATGAATTCTTGGATGATGCTTTACATCAACCTCTACCATGTGTGCACCTTGCATTTTAGCCAGAACAGGAATAAATCGGTGCAACTCCCCATAAAGTCCCAGGTTTTTAGCAATGCTCCTTCGAAAAAGCTTCAGAGTGCAACCATAGTCATGCAAATGCACCCCCGTTATTTTCCGAATAAGTGCATTGGCAATTTTGCTGGGAACTTTGCGCAAAAACATCCCATCTTGCCGGTTTCGTCTTATACCCGCCACAAGCTCGTAGTCTTCCTTTTCAGCAAGAGCCAACATATTGGGAATGTCGGTTGGATCATTTTGTAAATCACCATCCAAGGTTACAATATATTCCCCTTTGGCTTCAGCAATCCCAGCGGCCATTGCTGTTGTTTGACCATAATTTCTTTGAAGTACAACCAATCTGACTCTTGCATCAGCAAAAGACAAAATATTTTTTACCGTATTATCAGTGGAACCATCATCTACGAGCACCACCTCATAGTCGTAACCAAGAAGGGAATTGCGAACAGCTTCAAGCATAGGAAACACGTTGTCTTCCTCATTAAGCAGTGTAATAACTAAAGACAGTTTCATTTTGTGCACTCTCGGTTACCAACAAAAGTAGAGAATTGAAATCAATGTGTTGAATTGGCAATCTGCCTTTTAGATTGCATTTTGCAAGCGGGAATATAAGAGGGATATTTTAGCCTATTCTTTTGTTAAGAGCTGCGAATCACTAAGCGACACTAAAAACGACATCATTTCCTTGGAATGATTCAATGAAGGTAGGTTGGTCATGGCAGGCAAATGCTGACAATAAAACTCTAGAGAATGAGCCATTTCAATGAGTGTAGTAGCTAAAGTTCTTGAATGCGAATATTTCGGATTTATGCTCGTTAAACAATCGGCTAAATAACTGCAATAGTCCTTGTAAGGCTTGAAGAGATGGAGTTTATTATCTTCATCCACCTTTTTATTTAAGAAGCTTTTAAAGCCCTCTGTTATCACTAATTTCCGCAATAGTTTGGGGTCAACTTGGGTTCCCAACACCTGTTCAGGCCAAATCCCACTGAGCAACTGAAGATGTTCATGAAGTTGTTTTGAAGGATCAGATGTGTTAATCAATCTGATCTTGGAAACTTCTTTGACCCACACCCAGTACAAATCAAAGTAGTACTGTAACAAACGATGTTTGTTGTTGAAATATTTATAAATGGTCGCCTCTGTTATTCCTGCTTGTTCTCCGAGTTTTTTAAATGTTACCGATTCAAAGCCCAGGTCCAAAAAAAGTTCTAAGCCGGCTGTAATGATAGTTTGCCCAGCCTGTGTTTGCTCCGGGTTGCGCAAATACAAGTTTTCATTTAGATGTATTCGGATATGTACGGGTTCCATTAGACAAATATAGTAAAACCATACTTGAGTTAAGTTACTCTGCAAAGGCATCCGATTTTCAGACTAATTTTTGAAAATCTGGGGCAGGGAGGAACGACTATCTGCGGTAAAAGGAAGTATTACTTATTCCGTTTTCAGCATTGTGAAGTCTTTTGGCGAATTCTGCTGTCAACTTTTTATTTCCTTCCTTTTCGTATAATT
>JBDNHP010000098.1:0-2207 GCA_041688765.1 Flavobacteriales bacterium | reverse complement strand
TCATGTGCAACATAAACATCCTGATTAGGACTAATTTGAATATCAGTCACATCTCCTCCAGTTAAATTTAGCCATTCGTAGCTTGTTCCATCATCGGTTGATCGCAATACGCCCTGAGATTCTGTACCAACAAAAATGTTGTCGGATGTATCTATTGCAATGGCAATGGTGACCGTATTGCTGGTAAAACCTAAGGTTAACCATAACGGACCGTTCCAAGCTACTCCATTTGCCGAAGAATGAACGGGTTTTGCCCAACCCGTGCCAACAAATAATTTACCTTGACTATTGTAAGCATAATCGCAGGTTCGGGTACTCGAAAATCCTGTTTCATTCAAACTCCAAGATGAACCATTATCTAAAGAGGTAAATGAATGAGATGCTGCATTATTGCTGTTTCCTGCAAACATTCTTCCATCAGGGGCATAAAGAATGGTAGACATCATGGTCTCATCGGTTAAACCTGTGTGAGTCCATGTAGATCCGAAATCTAAAGATTTATACATTCCGTTATCAGTACCAACTATTAAATCGTTTTGCTGACTAAAAGCCATTGAACGCCCTTGAGAATTAACCATTCCGTTTGTGAAATAATCCCAAGTGTTGATCAAAGAGTTCAGCTTCCAAATTCCGGAAGCATTAGTAACGAGTACGTTTCCGGTAATATCACGCGTAATACCGGAAGTTTTAAGCGAGTTAAGATTCGTGTTTGCAGGTAGCCAGTTGCCGTCTGAAAAAAGCAAAACGCCTTGATTTCGCAGCCTTACGATTGGGCTGCCATTAGGCGTAGTTTGTATTTGAGTTACCTCACCTCCTGAAAATCCCGGAACTTGAGTCCATGCTCCTCCATTAACTGATTTGTATACATCGCCAGTACCGGTTGAAAAATTGGCTGTGCCCAAATACATTGTTGATGTTGATAAATCGTAATGCAAATCATTGATTCGGGTATTTGGCAAACCAGTGCTTACATCCATCCATGTAGTACTATTTTTCACAAAAACTTTTCCTCCATTTCCAGCGATGCTATCTGTGCAGGCATACATTTTTCCTTGATAACCCTCTTCAATGTCGGTAATATTAAAATTGGTAATACCTGTATTCATAGTTTGCCAGGTGGCCCCGTTATTGATGGAATAAGAAATTCCATACGTTTTTTGGCCAGCATAAATTGTGTCAGAAGGGGCATTGAATAATATTTTTGTAGGAGGTAAGTTGCCAGCAAAATAATTGCTATTCATTAATGACCAAGTGCCACCATTATCAGATGAAAAATAGATTTTAGTAGGAATGGAGGGTGTAAGAGGAACACCGGCATTCATTACTGAAACAACCAGATTTCCAGTTGTTGAATGTGCAAGACCATACACAGGCTGCCCGTCCAATCCGTTGTCTATTTCAGACCAAGACATTCCATTGTTTGACGAGAGATAAATATTACTTCCTAATCCATTCCCTTTTATTAAATGCCAGTGGGTAACAAGATATATATTGCCACTTACTAGATTACTTGAAATGTCCCTATATATACCACCTTGAGGACCATTAGTTGGCTGCCAGAAATCTTGGGCGAACAAGCCATTAAAATCTATAACCAATAGCATAGTTATAGTGCATTTAAATAAAATCCTTGTTGTTGATTTTTTTATTGTGGCTATTGCTGTTTCCATTCTTTTTGTATTATAGTTCAATTTCCTAAAGCAAAAGTTAGAGTTGAACAGTTGTCATTGCATTTGGCCTCACATAGGTTTGGCTATAAACCTAATCAAGCCCCAATTTATTCAAATATCTGGAACTGTGAAAGTTCATATTGCAAAATAATTTGCAATGATAAAATTATAGCGTGTTTTTTAAAGAGAATTTTACCGTGTTAAAAGCTTCAAAATTGAACCTTTTTATGCCCGCGGAAAAGCTCTTTTGGAAATATTCGAAAAGCGAACTATGTAACAAAGAACAAGAATGATGTAATCGTTTATTGAACAATAGCTAAACCTTTGTGAGTTCTAATTATACTAACATTTCGCCGATTGCGAAAGCAGATATTTTAAACCATGAAAAGAACAGAAGGTAAAGTAGTTATAGTAACAGGAGCCGCATTGGGCATTGGACGGGAAACCTGTCTTTTATTGGCAAAGGAAGGGGCTAAAGTTGCTGTTGCCGATATTCTTGACGATAAAGGGCATGAGCTTGTTAAAGAAATTGTTAGC
>JBDNHP010000097.1:0-5031 GCA_041688765.1 Flavobacteriales bacterium | reverse complement strand
TTTGGAGTTTCTTGGAATGGAGCTAGTTCTTTAACTAGGTTGCGCGATTGGTTAGACCCATCCAATTCTGGCGTTACTTATATTGATGGCTATCCGGATGGAGCAATTTCGTATGCCCTCGATGCTGCCGTCATTGCTCCTGAAGGATTAGATGGATCTACCATTTGTGGAGCTCAAACAACCCCGGTTATCAAAATCAGAAATATGGGGACTGATAATCTTACTTCAGTTTCGGTAAGTCATGTTTTGAACGGAAATCAGGGCACTTTTACTTGGAATGGCAATTTAGCACAAGGCGAACAGGAAAATGTAAGTCTCCCTACATTGAATTTAGTCGATGGCATCAATACTTTGGTAGTCAGCCTGAGCAATCCAAATAATGGACTTGATGAAAACCTTAATAATAACAGTAACAGCTCATCATTTAATGCATTTATAGAGGAAACTGTTCAATACTCTTTAGTGCTGGTATTGGATGATTATGGCACAGAAACATCTTGGGAAATTTTTAATTCGGACAATGATGTTATATACTCAGGTGGTACCTACGCTGATGGCATAAACGGTACCGAAGTAATTACCGAACTCTGTCTTGTGAACGGCTGTTACACGCTTCGAGTAGATGATTCTTTTGGAGATGGAATGTGTTGCGATTATGGAGATGGTAGTTTTACTATGTTAAATCAAAATAGTGTTGAACTATTGAGCGGAGGGGTATTCGGAGGATCAATTGAAGAAGATTTCTGTATTGATCCAAATAACATCTTTGAAAATGAAAAGCCAGTTCAATTCAGTATTTTCCCAAATCCAAGCGAAAATGTAATCAATTTGAACTGGAGCAATATTTCCGGAAATACACTGCTTGTTTCCATTTATGATATGAGCGGAAGATTGGCACTTAGCCAACAAGTTAACAATTCAGGATTCACAACACTTGAACTTGGAGACTTAGGTAAAGGAGTTTATCAAATCAGGCTTGATTCTGAGAACTACAGTGCCAATAGAAGTGTGGTTATCAGATAATTGAACAAATGTGGATAAAAAGGCGGCCTTAAGCCGCCTTTTCTTTTGTGTATGGCGCAGTTCAGAGTATTTTTGCCTGCCTAATTAAGATTATGTGGAGCTTTAACCTCCCTGACACAATACTTGAACTGATTTTCTTGGGTATCCTAGGAGCATCAGTTCTATTTCAGCTTATTTGGTTTCTCTTCATTCAATTCAAGGTTTCGCGATGGAAACCGGGAAAAGAACAAGTTGAATTACCAGGCGTTTCTGTTATTATATGCGCCCGTAATGAAGAAAAAAATCTGATGGATCTCATTCCTTCCGTTTTGGAGCAGAACTATCCGAATTTTGAAGTGATTGTTATAAATGACAATAGCTGGGATGACTCAGCAGACATCCTGAAGGCATTACAAGTTCGATACCCTAATTTGCATGTAACTCATTTGGATGAAGAAAAACAGCGAATGCAGGGCAAGAAATTTGCTATTACACTTGGCATCAAGGCCGCTAAGTATGAGAGAATCCTTCTCACTGATGCCGATTGCCGAACCCTAGGGCCCAATTGGATCCGTGAAATGATGACTGGAATTGATCGTCCTATTATTCTCGGATATAGTCCATACAAGAGACAAAAAGGCATTTTAAACGCTTTAATCCGTTTTGACGCTTACCAAACGGCACTCAATTATTTTGGCATGGCCATGAGCGGATTGCCTTATATGGGGGTTGGTAGAAATTTGTCTTATACAAAAGATACTTTCTTCAAAGTTGGCGGATTCAGAAGTCACATGAATTTACTTAGCGGGGATGATGATCTTTTTATTAATCAAGTGGCCAATAGCAAAAATACATCCGTGGTAATTTCACTTGAATCACAGATGGAAACAGAAGCAAAGTCAACATTTTCCGACTGGATTAAGCAAAAGCGAAGACATTTCTCCGTTGCTCCTAAATATCGATTTTTACACCGGATGCTATTGGCCATGTTTCCAATGAGCTATTGGCTGATGATGATAGCTTTAGCAGCACTTCTTTACTTGCAAACATCCATACTGTTAGTAATTGCTCTCCTTTTTATCCGGTACCTGATTCAATTGATTATCTTTCGCCTGTCTGCAAAATGGTTATTGAACAAAGACCTCGCTATTTCAGCATGGTTTTATGAAGCTTTGCTCATGTTGTTTATGCCATTTGTAGCTTTATGGGGAATGATTGCCAAACCAGTAACATGGAGGTAGAGGGAAACCTTTCTGAAAAAGGAAAATACGACTACGATCTGGTTCAGCGAGCGCTGAATAAAAAAGACCAGAAAGCCTACGCTGAGTTGATGGAGCGTTACCGCGATTCCATTTACTTTATGATCCTGCGTATGGTGAACAGCAAAGATGATGCTGACGATTTAACTATTGAAGCATTTGGAAAGGCTTTCAAACGATTGCATCAATACACTCCGCAATTCGCATTTAGTACCTGGCTTTTTAAGATAGCATCCAATAACTGTATCGACCATATCCGCAAAAAAAGGATTCAGGCTATGTCTCTCGATGCAGGATTTACCAATGAAGAGGGCGATTCTATGGCCTTTTCGGTAAGAGATGAAGAATTGGATCCTATGGCGAGCATGGAACGCCAGCAAAGAATTAATAAGGTGCGCGATATCGTTCAACAATTGAAACCCCGCTATCGTGAATTGGTTGAATTGAGATATTTTGAAGAATACTCTTATGAAGAGATCTCAGAACAATTAAACCTCCCGCTTGGAACCGTTAAAGCCCAATTATTCAGGGCGAGAGAGTTTCTTCTCAATATGATCAAAGACGTTAAAGATCACATCTGAACCTAAAATGGGCTTGGACTTGATTGAGAAGTATTTTCCGCAAATCACTGATTTACAGAAAGATCAGTTTAGAAGACTTGCCCCTTTATTCCTGGAATGGAATGAAAAAATCAATTGCATTTCTAGAAAAGACACCGAGCACTTTTTTGAGCGTCATGTTCTTCACTCACTTGGAATAGCAAGAGTTATGACCTTTAAAAAGGGTTCAAACGTTTTGGACATCGGTACCGGAGGTGGATTTCCAGGTATTCCATTAGCAATATTATTCCCTGATAGTCAAATTGTTATGGTTGACTCCATAGGCAAAAAGATTCTGGTGGTTGATGATTTGATCAAAGAATTGGGATTAAAGAACGCCATTGCCCAAAACCTGAGAGCTGAAAAAGTAAAAGGGAAATTCGATTTTGTACTGAGCAGAGCTGTAGCTGCTCTGCCAGCTTTTTTACCTTGGACTAATGGGAAATTCAGCATAGAGCAAAAAAATACATTGCCCAATGGAATTCTCTATTTAAAGGGGGGTGATCTCGATGAAGAGCTGAAAGGAATAAAAAGAGCTATTGAAATCTATCCTTTGAGCAAATACTTCGAAGAGGAATTTTTTGAAACTAAAAAAGTAGTTTACGTAAAAATGACTTAATAATTAATTGGTAATCAATACTTTAATTTTCTTTGATTGAGAATTTACTAAACGCAAAAAAGGGCTCCATTGAGCCCTTTTCTGTAAACCTGCAAGGAAAATTTTGAAACCAACGCAGTCCTGGAACACCGCGTATGTATTAATAAGACGTAGGTTTTATTGTTGGTTGCCTCTAATCGAAAAACTTTTTTCTAAATCTTATGGCGTAAACCTATATCCTATTCCTCTGACGGAATGAATGTGCAAAGGTTGCCTTGGATTGATCTCAAAAATTTTCCGAAGGGTAGTAATGTAATTGTCAACGGTGCGTGTAGAAGGATAAACATCGTGCCCCCAGGCGGTCTCCAAAATTTCTACTCGGCTAATGACTTCTCCCTTCTTTTGAATCATCAATCTCAGCAATTGGGCTTCCTTCTTGCCCAATTCCACTTCATTTCCAGATCTGTCTTTGGCCATTAAAGTCTTAAAATTAATGCTGCCTCCTGCAAAACTGTAGTCGTCAGGAGCTCCGGTCTGCGTCCTACCCTGCCTTTGAATCAGCTTTTGCACCCTCAAAACCAGTTCTTCCAAATGAAAAGGCTTTCCTAAATAATCATCGGCGCCAATCTTTAATCCGGATATTCTATCTTGAGTATTTTGACGAGCTGTTAAAAATAATATCGGTGTGGTATTGCCTTCAGTTCTGAGAGTTTGACAAACCCCAAAACCATCAATTTCAGGCATCATTACATCTAGTACTATCAGATCAAACCGCTCTGTGCGCGCTTTACGCAAGGCTTCGATCCCATTGACGGCTTCATCCGTTTCATACCCCTCCTGCTCAAGATTAAACATGATCATCTCTCTTAAATGATCTTCATCATCCACCACTAGAATTCTCGATTTCCTTTGTTCTTCCATCATTTAGATGATTCAATATCTTTGTACAAAAGTAAGCATGGATTTTCCATTAGATCAAATTAATCAAGGACAGAAAGGCACATTAGCTGAAGCACTTGGCATTGTGATTACTCTTGCAAAACCAGGCCATCTCGAAGCTACTATGCCGGTTGATCACCGCACCATACAGCCAATGGGACTGCTACATGGAGGAGCTTCGGTAGCTTTAGCTGAAACCTTGGGCAGCATGGGCTCTTTTTTACTTGTTAAAGATCTTAATCAGGCTCCGGTTGGACTTGAAATTAATGCAAATCACTTAAGATCAGCCAGTCAGGGATTTGTGTTTGGAAAAGCGATCATTATCCATCAAGGAAAAAGAACACATGTTTGGTCAATTGAAATTGTAGATGAGCAACAAAGACTTCTCTGCACTTCACGATTAACTGTTATGATAACTGAATTGAAATGAGCGAAACCGATACTGCGGAATATAATTCTAATCCAAAGGCTTTTGCACTTTACAGGCTCCCGGAAACAACCACATTCAATTTAATTACCAATTTTCCAGCCTCAGGTAAGGATGCGGCAAAATTTTTATTTCATCCTTTCGATACGGATAAAACTGCTTCGATAGTGATTCGTGGTAGTCATGAAATATTAAATATTGAAGAAT
>JBDNHP010000005.1:0-2793 GCA_041688765.1 Flavobacteriales bacterium | reverse complement strand
TCCGGAAAGAAATTCAGAGCTGTTCAATAGCGATTTTGAAAGTTCCATATTAGAGGGCTGGAAACGTCACATGATTGTTGACCGCCATTTTCATAACTCAGTCTTCTTTGCGGAACATACTTCCGAAATTAAAAAAGCGATTATCCCTGCATTAAAAAATTCGGTGGTACGTCCATCTTTTTTAGCGCATATCTCATTGGAACTGATGCTAGACAGCACACTACTTACCGAGAACCATATTCAAACAGTGGACTTCTATTCTCACCTGAGGCAATCGGATAGGGAAGCGATCAACAGATTTCTAAAACTGAGCAGCATCGATGATACAACACAATTTTTCAATTTCTTTGATAAGTTCATTCAATCCAACTATCTCGAGACTTATCGCGAGAGCTACAATATCATGTACGCCCTAAACAGAATTTGTATGCGGGTATGGAAAGATCCGCTCACAGCTAGCGAAATTATTAACCTAAGTGATATCCTGAATAACTATCAACAAAATATGTTGGGGAATTATATGGAGATTTTTGAGGAAATAAACTTAAAGTTAATGGAGAGTGGAGAACGGAGAATGGAGAATGGAAAGAATCATCCGACTAACTACTAAAGTGGAAAGTAAAAAAATAGTTCAGGAAGTTGAATTTATATTTCAATAACAAAATTCAACTCTCAATTCTCCATTATCAATTCTCAACTCAAACATTTATCTTCGCTTCATGTCACTTTTCGAAATCAAAGAACGCATCGAAAGCCTTGTTAAAGAGCTTAATGAGCATAATTACAAGTATTATGTACTAGCACATCCTGCAATTTCTGATTTTGAATTCGACAAAAAGCTGAAGGAACTGGCAACGCTTGAGAAAGAATATCCGGAATACCTAGATCCTGAATCGCCGACCAAAAAAGTTGGCGGCGACATTACCAAAGAATTTCAGACTGTAAAACACAAATGGCCCATGCTTTCGTTGGGCAATACATATAATGAGCAGGATCTGAAAGATTTTGACGAGCGAGTTCGCAAAGCAATTGGTCGTAATTTTGAATACGTTTGTGAGCTAAAGTTCGATGGACTTTCAATTAGCCTCAGCTATGAAAACGGTAAATTGATTAGAGCTGTTACCCGTGGCGACGGGACTCAGGGGGATGATGTTACAAATAATGCCAAAACCATTCAAAGCATTCCCAAAGTGATCAAAGGATCCGGATTTCCTGAATCATTCGATATCCGCGGAGAGGTCTTCATGCATCGTGCGGCATTCGACAAGCTGAATAATGAACGCATAGAAAACAATGAAGTTCCATATGCAAACCCGAGAAATTTCGCCTCGGGAACCTTGAAAATGCAAGATTCAAGGGAGGTAGCTAAACGTCCGCTGGATTGCTTTTTATACTTCCTTTATGCAGATAAACTTGTTTATAATACGCATTGGGAAAGTCTGGAAGCCGTTAAAAAATTGGGCTTTCACGTATGTGAGCACAATAAATTGTGTACTAATATTGAAGATGTATTGGAATTTATCCATTACTGGGATGAGAAAAGGTTCGGTTTAAGTTATGATATAGATGGGATTGTGATTAAAGTAAATAATTACAGTCAGCAGCAGGAATTAGGATTTACCGCCAAATCACCGCGTTGGGCCATTTCCTATAAATACAAAGCCCAAGAGGTAGAAACCATACTCGAAAAAGTTACTTATCAGGTTGGCCGTACCGGAGCAGTAACACCCGTAGCAAATTTGAAACCTGTTCTTCTGGCCGGCACCACTGTTAAAAGGGCTACTCTGCATAATGCCAATGAAATTAAGCGCCTTGATCTTCATGAAGGTGATACAGTTCTGGTTGAAAAAGGTGGTGAAATCATACCAAAGATCATTGCCGTAAATACCTCCAAACGTAGTCAGGATGCCTTGAAAATTACCTATCCGGATATATGCCCGGAATGCAATAGCAATCTTCTGAGAAAAGAAGGGGAAGCCGTTCATTATTGTCCGAATGATGAAGGCTGTCCACCACAGATAGTTGGTAAAATGCAGCATTTCATCAGCCGTAAGGCCATGAATATAGAAGGTTTAGGGCATGAGACTATTGAAGCCTTTTACAGAAAGAGATTTATTGAACATATCTCTGATCTGTACCTGCTTCATGAAAAAGAAGATCAACTTAAAGAAATTGAGCGTTTTGGGGAGCGATCAATCAGGAATATGCTCGAGGGGATTGAAAAATCCAAGCAGATGCCCTTCCAAAAAGTACTTTTCGGACTTGGCATACGCTATGTTGGCGAAACCGTAGCCAAAAAAATCGCAGCATATTTCAAAGACATTGACAGTTTGATGAATGCCAGTTTTGATGAACTCATTTCTGTTGATGAGATAGGAGAACGCATCGCCGAGAGTATCATCGAATATTTTAAGGAACCACGCCATAAAGAACAGATCGAAGCATTGCGAATGCACGGACTTCAGTTCGAATCTATTCAGGATACAATTGAACTCGTCAGCAACAAGCTGGAAGGTAAATCATTCATAATTTCTGGAGTCTTCGAGAAATTCAGTCGGGATGAGCTGAAAGACCTTATTGAGGCAAATGGCGGAAAAATTTTGAGCAGTATCTCGGCGAAATTAAATTACCTGATTGCAGGCGATAATATGGGGCCTTCCAAACTCGAAAAAGCTGTAAAGCTTCAAATTCCCATCATTTCTGAACAGAAATTTATAGAAATGCTGCAATAATTTTGTGATAATAGCCTAATATTCGCAAAATCGTTTTAATATTGAGCCATTCCGCTTAAAT
>JBDNHP010000096.1:0-4850 GCA_041688765.1 Flavobacteriales bacterium | reverse complement strand
ATGGATGAAGCCTTCATCACCTCAAGACAGATTGAGTCGGCGAGGATCGCACTCACTCGTTTCATGAAGCGTGAAGGTAAAGTGTGGATCAGGATATTTCCAGACAAGCCAATCACAGCGAAACCTGCCGAGGTTCGTATGGGTAAGGGTAAAGGAGCCCCTAGCCATTGGGTAGCTGTTGTTAAGCCAGGCCGTATCATGTTTGAAGCAGACGGTGTGCCATTGGAAGTTGCTCAGGAAGCACTTCGTTTAGCCGCTCAGAAGCTTCCAGTAAGAACCAAGTTTATCATCCGTCCGGATTATCAGGCATAATACTAGTAAGTCATGAAATCATCAGAATTAAGAGATCTTTCGATCAGCGATCTTCAGGAGAAGTTGACAGATGAGCGCGCAGGGCTTTCGAAGCTCCAGTTCACTCATAGTGTTTCCAGCCTAGAGAATCCGATGGATATGAGAAATAAACGCAGAAATATCGCCCGTATAATGACGGAGATAAGTTCAAGAAATAAAAAGGCTTAAGCGCAGGAGAACCAAGAAATGGAAAAGACCCAAGAAATGGAAAAGACCCAAGAAATGGAAAAGCGTAACCTTAGAAAAGAACGTGTAGGAGTAGTAACCAGCAACTCCATGACCAAATCGATCGTAGTATCGGTGGAGCGTAAGGTGAAGCACCCTATGTATGGTAAGTTCGTAAAGAAAACTACCAAATTTATGGCACATGATGAGAAAGACGAATGCGGAGTAGGTGATACAGTGCGTATCATGGAAACCCGTCCTCTCAGCAAAAACAAGTGCTGGAGATTGGTGGAAGTTATTGAAAAGGCGAAGTAAGTATTTGTAATACAACACAGCAATGATCCAGGCAGAATCGAGATTAAGAGTAGCGGATAACAGCGGAGCGAAGGAAGTGCTTTGCATTAAAGTACTCGGAGGTACCCGAAGAAGGTATGCTTCAGTTGGCGACAAAATTGTCGTGAGTGTGAAAGACTCCATGCCAAGTGGCAATGTGAAGAAAGGACAAGTGTCCAAGGCAGTAGTAGTGCGCACCAAGAAGGAAATACGCCGTGCAGACGGTTCATATATCCGCTTTGACGACAATGCTGCTGTTCTGATCAATAATGCAGGCGATCTGCGTGGAACCAGGATTTTTGGTCCTGTTGCGCGTGAGCTTCGTGAGAAAGATTATATGAGGATTGTGTCTTTGGCACCTGAAGTCCTTTATTTAATATCATCAGAATAGAGTCATGATGAACCGAATGAAAGTAAAAAAAGGCGACCAGGTGAAGGTCTTAGCCGGTGAAGATCGCGGAAAAGAAGGCCGCGTGTTAGATGTAAATACCTCTAAACAACGCTTGTTGGTGGAAGGTGTGAATATTATCACTAAGCACCAGAAGCCTAGCGCTACCAACCCACAGGGTGGTATTGTTAAAAAAGAAGCATCTATTCACGTTTCTAACGTGATGGTTATTGATAATCAAGGAAATCCGACCCGTATTGGCCGTCGTCGTAATGATGAAGGTAAATTGGTTCGCTTTTCTAAAAAATCGAAGGAGGAGCTTAAGAAATGAAATATCAACCACGTCTCCGTGCGCACTACACAGAAGTAGTGATCCCGAAGCTCATGAAAGACTTTGAATACAAGTCAATTATGCAGGTTCCGAAGATCGAAAAGATATGTATCAACCAAGGATTAGGAAGGGCAGTTGCCGATCGTAAAATCGTTGATGGTGCAATGGATGAAATGTCTCGTCTTTCAGGTCAGAAGGCTGTAGCGTGTTTATCTAAGAAAGACGTTTCGAACTTCAAACTTCGTAAAGGCATGCCAATTGGAGCTAAAGTAACGCTCCGTGGCGAAATGATGTACGATTTTCTAGATCGTCTGATTTCAATTGCCCTGCCACGTACCCGCGATTTCCGTGGAGTTAAGGCAAGTGGTTTTGATGGAAGAGGCAATTTTACATTCGGTGTGAAAGAGCAAATCATCTTCCCCGAAATCGACTTAGAACAGGTTAAGCACATGAATGGTATGGATATCACATTCGTAACAAGTGCTAATACCGACGAAGAAGCAAAAGCGCTTCTCGCAGAATTTGGATTTCCATTTATTAAAAACTGATAGCAGATCATGGCCAAAGAATCAATGAAAGCGCGTGAGCGCAAACGCCAGAAGATGGTTGCCAAATATGCCAAAAAGCGTGCAGCTTTAAAGGCAGCAGGCGAGTGGGATCTTATCCAAAAGCTCCCTAAAAACTCATCACCGGTTCGTTTGCACAACCGTTGCCAACTCACAGGTCGCCCACGTGGTTACATGCGTCAGTTTGGAATATCTAGGGTTACTTTCCGTGAAATGGCCCTGAATGGAAAAATCCCAGGAGTGCGTAAAGCAAGCTGGTAATAAGGCAGGTATTAGGAATAATAAATAGCAAGAAGAAATGTACACCGATCCTATTGCGGACTACCTGACCAGGATCAGGAATGGCCAAAGAGCACAACACAGAGTGGTTGAGATCCCGGCTTCAAATATCAAAAAGGATATAACCAAAATCCTTTTCGATAAAGGCTTCATCCTCAATTACAAATTTGAAGATGATGACAAACAGGGCATCATTAAAGTTGCACTGAAGTACAATCCTCAGACCAAGCGTCCGGCAATTACTCGCCTTGAGCGTATAAGCCGCCCGGGTCTTAGAAAGTACACTGGTTCAGAAAATCTCCCTCGTGTATTGAACGGATTAGGCCTTGCCATCCTTTCAACTTCACAAGGTGTGATAACTGATAAAGAAGCCCGCCAGGCTGGAATTGGTGGAGAAGTACTCTGCTATATTTATTAAGAAAGAATAATTAACGATACACGGGACATGTCACGAGTAGGTAAAGCACCAGTAACAATAACCAAAGGGGTAGAAGTATCCATTAATGGTACACTGGTTAAAGTAAAAGGCCCGAAAGGGGAGCTCCATCAAGAAATTCATCCTGACATTAAAGTCAGTATTGTAGAAGGTGAAGTATTAGTTGAACGTCCAAGTGATCACAAAGATCATCGTTCATTGCACGGTCTATACCGCGCTCTTATAGCCAACATGGTTAAAGGAGTGTCTGTAGGATTTAAGACTGAGCTGGAACTCGTAGGTGTGGGTTACCGTGCTAAAGCACAAGGACAGCAACTTGAGCTCGCACTTGGATATTCACATCCTGTGGTTTTCGAACTCCCAAAGGAAATTACATTGGCTGCTCGCCAGGATAAAGGGGAAAACCCGATTGTGACGCTCGAAACTTTCGACAAACAACTCTTGGGTGCGGTGGCGGCTAAAATCCGATCACTTCGCAAGCCTGAGCCTTACAAAGGTAAAGGAGTACGTTTTGTTGGTGAACAGATACGCAGAAAAGCTGGTAAAGCAGCTGCCAAATAAGGTAAGAAGATGGCTAACACGAATAGTAAAGTACTACGTAGGGCGAAAATCCGTCAGAGGATTAAGAAGTCCATTACAGGAACAGCAGAAAGACCTCGTCTTTCAGTGTTCAGAAGCAATAAGCAGATCTATTGTCAGCTCATCGATGATGTTGCAGGACGCACACTCGCATCTGCTT
The DNA here is from genome assembly GCA_041688765.1 of Flavobacteriales bacterium. Taxonomy (GTDB): domain Bacteria; phylum Bacteroidota; class Bacteroidia; order Flavobacteriales_D; family Sanyastnellaceae; genus JBDNHP01. The sequence goes on along the minus strand of JBDNHP010000096.1, from coordinate 1,262 downwards.
CTTCATCACTGATCCCTGATGCGCAAAAAGTAAATAAAGTTGAACAAGCCCGCATTGTTGGTCTTAAGATCGCAGAGGTGGCAAAAACAGCAGGTTTAGAATCTGTGGTTTTTGACAGAGGTGGTTACTTGTATCACGGAAGAATTAAATCATTGGCTGAAGCTGCTCGTGAGGGCGGTCTCAAATTCTGATAAAAGATATGGCAAACCACAGAACCGTAAGGTCGAGCGAAATTGAACTGAAAGACCGCCTAGTAGCGGTAAACAGGGTTACTAAAGTAACCAAAGGAGGACGTACCTTCACTTTCTCAGCTATTGTTGTAGTTGGAAACGAAGCAGGAGTTGTCGGACATGGTCTCGGCAAAGCGAAAGAGGTAACTCAAGCCATCTCTAAAGGTATTGACGATGCTAAAAAGAATCTTATCCGCGTGCCGGTGTTCAAAGGAACTATTCCTCACGCACAATTAGGTAAGTTTTCAGGTGCTCGTATTTACCTGAAGCCTGCCGCACACGGTACTGGTGTAATTGCCGGTGGTGCAATGCGCGCCGTTCTTGAGAGCGTTGGTATTACCGATGTATTGGCAAAATCGTTGGGATCATCTAACCCGCACAACGTAGTGAAAGCTACTATGCAGGCACTTATCGATCTTCGCGACGCTAAAGAAGTAGCACAGATGCGTGGAATTAGCATCGATAGAGTATTTAACGGATAAGAAAGAAGAAGATGGCAAAGGTTCGCATAACCCAAACTCGAAGCGCAATTGGTAAGCCAAAGCGTCAGAAAGAAACCATTAAGGCCCTAGGCATTAAGCGTATGAATGTGGGCGTGGAGCATGAGGCAACACCTCAAATCCTCGGAATGATCCGTAAGGTGAACCACCTAGTTAAGGTTGAAGAAGCCTGATTTTATAACAAGAAATAACACAGGGAGATGAATCTCAGTAATCTTAAGCCGGCAGAAGGATCGGTTAAAAAAAGCAAGCGAATTGGTCGCGGAGAAGGTTCCGGACACGGTGGTACTTCAACCCGTGGTAATAATGGAGCTGGACAACGTAGCGGTAACAAATTGAAGATTGGTTTCGAAGGAGGTCAAATGCCACTTCAGCGCCGTGTTCCGAAGTTTGGTTTCAGAAACTTCAACCGTGTTGAATATAAAGGTATTAATCTTGATGTTCTTCAGCAACTTGTTGAAAACAAGGGGATTACAGAGTTTACTCCTGAAATTCTTGTTGCCAATGGTGTGGCTCAAAAGAAAGATAGAGT
>JBDNHP010000095.1:0-7494 GCA_041688765.1 Flavobacteriales bacterium | reverse complement strand
TTTTTTGCTGCTGCTCTAATCAAACTAATTCCACCAATATCGATCTTTTCAATTACCTCATCGTGCGAGGCTCCAGAAGCCAACGTTGCCTCAAAAGGATAAAGATCAACCACCACCAAATCAATTTCCGGTATTCCAAATGTTTCTAGCTGGGCTATATCTTCCTGCAATTCTCTGCGCCCCAAAATTCCACCAAACACTTTGGGATGTAAAGTTTTTACTCTTCCTCCCAGAATTGATGGGTAACCGGTAAGATCTTCAACTGCTTCTACAGCTATTCCGAGCGATTCAAGATAAGATTGTGTGCCGCCGGTGGAGTAAATAGTTACTCCCAATTCGTCAAGAGTGCGCGCCAAAGCATCTAAACCGGTCTTATCATAAACCGATATCAGAGCACTCCGGATTTGCTTTTCTCCTATCATCCCACTGCGATTCGCCTGCAAATTTAACAATAGATAACAGCTCCCCCGCCGAATTACTGAATCATTTGAGCACTTGTTAATAAAATAACCCGCTGAGCTTTTGTAAATTTGCAATTCATGAGGATTTATCTACGCTTAATCAGAGAAAGCTTTCTCTTCGCTTGGCATGCCATTGTTGTCAATAAACTGAGAACTGTATTGTCTTTGCTGGGTGTTACCGTGGGTATTTTTTCGATTATCACTGTTTTTACGCTGGTTGACACCATGGAATCAGGGCTCAAAGACAGCTTTTCTATGCTTGGCGATGATGTGCTTTTTGTGCAAAAATGGCCTTGGGGACCAGAAGACGGCAAAGAATACGAGTGGTGGAAGTATTTTCAACGCCCTCAACCTACCATTAAAAATATGGAGGAATTGCGCAACAATTTGCAAGGTGCAGAGGCTATGAGCATGCAAATTGTTGGCGCTAAAAACGCGGAATATCTTAATAATAGTTTCGGAAACGCCTTTATTACAGCTGTCACGTTTGAGTACAACAAAGTAATTAAACTAAACATAGCGCAGGGACGTTATTTTACACCTATTGAAGCAGAAGCCGGCAGGAATGTGTGCATTATAGGCGCTGATATTGCCGACCTATTGTTTCCATCTGGAAATGCCATCGGCAAATCCATAAAAACGGGAGGCAAAAAATGTCAAGTCATTGGCACATTCAAAAAAGAAGGAAGCTCCTTACTTGGCAATGGATTTGACGCGGTTGTGTTAGTGCCTTATGGTTTTGCCGCTAGAGTTATTGACGTTAAAAATCTCGATGCTAATATTTCAATAAAAGCCCGTGACGGTGTGAGCAATCAAGAATTAAAAGATGAAATCATTTCTAATCTCAGATCAATCAGAAGCATACGTCCAACGGAAGAAAATGATTTTGCAGTAAACGAATCAAGTATGATCTCTTCGGTGATTGACAGCGTATTCGGCACTGTAAATATCGTTGGATTCATCATCGGAATTTTTGCCATTCTGGTTGGGGGCTTTAGTATTGCAAACATCATGTTTGTTTCAGTAAAAGAACGCACCAATATTATTGGCATTCAAAAAGCTTTAGGAGCAAGAAACAGTTTTATTCTTCTCGAATTCCTTTTTGAATCTGTAGCACTTTGCATTTTTGGGGGCGCCGCAGGACTCCTTTTAATTGCAATAATTTCGCTTATTGTAAATAATGTCCAAGACAGCTTTACTGTTGGGCTCTATTTCAGTAACCTTGTTTGGGGTATGGCAATTTCCGTGATTATTGGGGTGATTTCGGGAATCGTGCCAGCTTCAGTAGCGTCAAAACTCAATCCGGTTGACGCCATCCGCTCAAAGTGATAAATTAGAACTCAAAACTAATTCCGAGTTGAAAAACGGTAGAATTGGTTTTGCTCTCGATATTGTCAAAATCCATATTACCCTCCTTGTCTATCAATATACTTTCAGGGTCAATAAAAGTGGTTTGTCCGCCTATCAAACCTTCTACCCTTGCTTCAACCATTATTCCACTTACTACTTCCAGCTTTAAACCAGCGGCCCAACCGTAACTTACCGCAACATCTCGGGCTGCCCGATCTTCAGAAACCACCTCAGAATAACCACCATTATCTGCGGTTATAGTAGTTTTAGTAGTAAATGACTTAAATCCTGCAATGGCATCAACGTAAGGTTGAACTTTTCCTGCTAATGGATTGAAACGAGCCATGGTGTGATAAGAATGTATACTGCTGCTTACAGCCATTTGTCCACTACCGTAAACTGGATCACCATTAATATTCTCTCCTTCTCTGATTCTAATACTTTCATCTGCTTTACCCATGGATTGCCAGCTATAACCTATTCCAAATGCAAATGGAGAACGGCCACCATTCAACAAAAAAGCGCCTCCAATTCCTACCGGATTTCCATTATAGTAATTCTTGAAATCGCCATTGGGCTGAACAATTTGAAAACCCAGACTCAATGATGGTCCTCTGTTATTCTGACGGCGGGGATTATTGTTTTGTGCGCTAGCATCCACGGTGAATAAACCGAGCAACAACGCCAACAACACATATACACCTTGAACTCTCATACGATTGGATTTTAGCCTGCCAAAGCAATCTCCATGCCAAGCTGAATTGCAAAAGTACGAAAACAGAAGACATAGCCCTCATTATTAACCTTTTGTAAGAATTACCATAGATCAAAATCTATGATCAACTATCTGAAGAACTCTGCAATTCTTGAGGAAATGATTAGTTTTACAATCAAATGAAAGTAAAGCGCATAGCGATTACCGGAGGAAATGGACAACTCGCCAAGGCCTTCCAATTTCTTCTTAAAAAAGATGAACAGTTTATATTCAAGTGTTTTGCAAAAGAAGACTGGGATATTCTTGATCTAAAAATTTCCGAGAAAATCCTAGAAGAATTCAAACCGGATTTTCTAATCAATACTGCCGCATACACTGCTGTGGATAAAGCCGAGGATGAATGGAGAATAGTTAGCGAAATCAATACTCTTGCCCCTTCACAATTAGCTCAAATCTGTCACAAAAAAGGCATAAAACTGATTCATTTTTCTACCGATTACGTGTTTGACGGAAAATCAGATAGAGAATATCTAGAAACAGATCCAACTCAACCTCTCAATTTCTATGGTATTTCCAAATCTGAATCTGACAAAGTGATTGTTGCAATTGCACCAGAATCAATTATTATACGTGTGTCTTGGTTGTATTTTAACCAAGGGAAAAATTTTGTCAATACCATGCTGAAAATTGGCATAGAACAAGAAAACATCCAGGTTGTAAATGATCAGGTTTCCTCTCCTACTTATGCTTTGTTCTTGGCCGAAGACATCCTGAGTTCAATTAAAAGAGGAATTGATCTGAAAGGAATCTATCACTATTCACTTTCAGAAGAGTGTTCTTGGATGGATTTTGCCAATGAAATATTTTCCTTTTCCAATACCTCATGCATTGCGCAACCTATTAGTACCCAAGACTACGGTGCAAAGGCAATAAGACCTTTATATTCTAAACTTAATGCCAGCAAATTCTTCACTGAAACCGGCATTAAACAACGATCCTGGAAAGATGGGCTGCAATCATTCTTTCAGAATCAGCAATACGAATTCAATTCTGAACAGATCAATTCTTAAATTTCTGCAACCTATATATTTGCAATTATGTCTATTGAAACAAGCATACTAGAACGAGCTAAAGCCTGGTTGAGCCCAGCCTATGATGAAGCAACCAGAAATGAGGTTGAGCGATTAATCAAAGAAAACCCTGCCGAATTTACTGAAGCATTTTATACCGATTTAGAATTTGGAACTGGCGGACTCCGAGGTATCATGGGAACTGGTCCAAATCGCATGAACCGATACACGGTTGCAATGGCTACACAAGGCCTTGTAAATTATGTGAACGGTTTCACGGGCAACAAATCGAAGTTCGCAATAGCCTTCGACTCAAGAAATAATTCTTCCAATTTTGCATTAGAAGCCGCAAAAGTTCTGGCTTCTAGTGGCGCGCAAGTATACATGTTCAAGGAATTGAGACCAACTCCTCTACTTTCATTTGCCATTCGATATTTGAAATGTGATTCAGGAATTGTAGTTACTGCATCTCACAATCCAAAAGAATACAACGGATACAAGGTTTATTGGAACGATGGATCTCAAATAGTGGCGCCACATGACAAAGGTATTATTGATGAGGTGCGAAAAATTTCAAGTCCTGAACAAATAAAATACTCAGAAGACTGGGAAAGTTGCTTGCATTACATTGGTCAAGAAATAGAAGATGCTTATTTAGATGCATTGGAAACGCTTTCCTTAAGTGATATCCCCCAGAGCGTGAAACAAAATATTCGAATTGCCTACACCGCATTGCATGGTACAGGAATTACGATGGTTCCAAGAGCATTCGAACGATTTGGATTTAAAAATGTACATTTAGTAAGTCCGCAAAATATTCCTGACGGTAATTTTAGCACTTCTGCTTCACCGAATCCTGAAGAAAGAGAAGCATTGGAGTTGGCTATTAACCAAGCATTTGAAAACAATTGTAATCTAGTTATGGCAACGGATCCGGATTGCGATCGTGTTGGAATTGCTGAGCGAAAAGGAGAGAGCTTCCGACTGTTTAATGGTAATGAAACTTTTGCTCTTTTGGTGTATTACTATCTCAGTGTTTACAAGGAAAAGGGACTTTTAAAACCGAATCAATTCGTAGTTAAAACTATAGTTACCACGGATCTGATTAATCGCATTTGCGAAGGTTTTGGAATGAAATATTATGAAACGCTCACTGGTTTCAAAAACATTGCAGAGTTGATTAGAACTCACGAAAAAACGGAGGAATATGTATTAGGCGGGGAAGAAAGTTATGGTTATATGCTCGGGAATTTCGTGAGAGATAAAGACGGAATTTCAGCCTGTTGTCTCTTGGCTGAAGCAGCCGCATGGGCAGCTAACAAAGGACTTAGTCTCGATGATTTACTCAACGAAATATTTGTTAAATTCGGCTATTATGAAGATGTTTTGATTTCTGTAAAAAGAGAAGGAAGAACAGGTAAAGTTGAAATCGATGCGATGATGGAAAAACTTCGCAACAATCCACCTAAATCATTGGGAGGAGTAGCAGTTAAAACAGTGAGTGATGTGAAATCCGGCAAGAAAACGAACTTGATTACAGGACAATCAGAAGATTTGCATAGTGCAAAATCCAATGTATTACAATTTCATCTTGAAGATGGCGGAAAAATTACTGCTCGACCATCCGGTACAGAACCCAAAATAAAGTTCTACTTCAGCTTGCCTACCCCTATTAAATCATTTGCTGAAATTGAAAATGCCAAAAGCGCAGTGGTATCAAGAATTGAACAGATTAAGACAGAATTAGGCCTTTGAATATTATCGCAACATGTAAACATATTTAATGAGTAATTAAAAATGGCGCTATTTGAAATTCGAAAAGGAAGGAAAGAAGACATTCCCGGCACTCTAGCGCTCATTAAAGAATTGGCTGAATATGAGCGGGCTAAAAACGAAGTGGAAGTTACCGAGTCTGAATTGCTGAATGATGGATTTGGGAACAATCCTGCTTTTGGCCTCTTTGTTGCTTCTCGTGAAAACGAAATAATTGGTATTGCAGTGTATTACCACAAATATTCAACATGGAAAGGGCGATGTGTATTCCTAGAAGATTTGGTTGTAAAAGAGGATGAAAGGCAGCATGGTATTGGGAAACTCTTATTTGATGAGGTTGTAAAAGTGGCTAAAGACACTAATGCACGAAGATTGGAATGGCAAGTGCTCGACTGGAATGAACCTGCCATTAAATTCTACCAAAAACTTGGTGCTTCATTAGATCCGGAATGGCTCAACGGGAAACTTGCATATAATCAGATTCAAAATTATTTTCAAAATATATGAAGATATTCAAATTTGGTGGAGCATCAGTAAAGAATGCAGAAGCAGTAATGAATGTTCTTGCCATTCTCAATCACTTTAAATCTGAAAGGCTCATTGTTGTAATATCCGCTATGGGTAAAACTACCAATGCAATTGAAATAGTACTAAACAAATGGCTTGAAGGCAAAAACTTCGATTCAGAACTACAGCAATTGAACGAATATCACATTGAAATTCTTGATCAATTAGATTTCTTATTACCTGATAATATTAACAGACATTTATATACTTTTTATTTTGATCAATTACGAGCAATTCTGAGTCAAAAACCCGAATTTGAATACGACAAACATTATGACCAAATAGTGTCTTTTGGCGAGTACTTTTCCACTTCCATTGTGAGCTCTGCCGCTGAATGTCAAGGAAAACTTATTACTTTTCATGATGTAAGAAACAGCATAAAAACGAATTCCCGTTTTCGATCAGCTACAGTAAACTGGGAAAAGAGCGCAACTGTTTCCAAGGAGTTATCGGATTTGAGTTCTTTAAATTCAGTTGTAATCACACAGGGATTTATTGGTCAGGATGAAAACCTGAATACTACTACATTAGGCAGAGAAGGCTCAGATTACAGCGCTGCTGTTCTTGCGTATTTGCACAATGCAGAAAGTGTCACTATTTGGAAAGATGTTCCCGGAATGTTAAATGCAGATCCGCGCCACTTTCCGGAAGCTGTAAAACTTGAGCGTATTTCCTATTTGGAAGCCATTGAATTGAGCTATTACGGAGCTTCTGTAATTCATCCTAAAACAATACAACCCCTTCAAAACAAAGGCATTCCACTCTACGTAAAATCATTCCTCCATCCGGAAGAATCGGGCAGTACTATTCAAGAAGATGAGAGTAGCGACGAAGAAATCCCTTCTTTCATTATTAAACACAATCAATACCTAGTTTCTCTAAGCACGCGTGATTTTTCATTTATTGTTGAAGAACATCTGAGCGAAATTTTTGAAGCATTGGCTAAGCATGGTATCAAGATTAATGTTATGCAGAATTCAGCCATTAGTTTTTCATTTTGCATTGATGAAGAGGAACGAAAATTTAATTTATTCAGAGAAGAAATTCAAAAAAAATACGTTATAAAATACAATACAGGATTGAGTTTGCTTACCATTAGACATTATACTGACCCGATAGTTCAAAAATTAATTATAGGTAGAGAAATATTCTTAGAGCAAAGAAGTCGCAATACCATGCGAATTGTGATGCGTTGATGAACCTAAACCCAGCTCCAGCCCTGAAATGACGTCACCCTACCAAAGGCCGTAAGGCCTATGCACCTCCAGCCCTGAAATGACGTCACCCTACCAAAGGCCGTAAGGCCTATGCCCCTCCAGACCCTACCAAAGGCCGTAAGGCCTATGCCCCTCCAGCCCTGAAAGGGCGTCATCCTCAGCACAGGCCGTAAGGCCTATGCGGCGAGTTAGTCCAGTGCATGAGAACCCTATATGTATCCCCAATACCCCTACCTATGCCCCTATCCCCTATGTAGCCCGGCACCTCCAGCCCTGAAAGGACGTCACCCTGCCAAAGGCCGTAAGGCCTATGCACCTCCAGCCCTGAAAGGGCGTCATCC
>JBDNHP010000094.1:0-5669 GCA_041688765.1 Flavobacteriales bacterium | reverse complement strand
CCTACCCGAGGAGCAGGAGAAAAAGACGTGCAATAGAGACGTATAATTGCACGTCTCTATCGCACGTCTCCTGACACATAGTATATGTGCAATTACACGTCTAACAACATAAAAAACGCCAGAAACGTTCTTTTAGAAACAGAGAGCACTATTGATTTTTGGCATATTATGGCACAGGAATTGGATTTGCCAGAAACGATAATTGAGCGTGTAAAGCAAGATTTTGAAACGCTGTTGAAGGGAGAGGGATCAACAACCTAAGATCTAAGACCTTAAATGAGGAATTCTATTTTTAGACCGCAGGTTAACTACCTTTTTTAGTTTGAAAAGAACAAGTTTAAAAATGTTTCATGACCAGCTTTTGAATTAGCCAACTTAGCAATAGAAAATAAAGTGTTGCCTGAAGTTGATTAACAGTAAGCTGTTTTACCAATTGTTTTCATTCTTTACTGGTTTGTTTCCAATCACTCATTCCCGTCACAAAACGCTCTCATTGTTTTTGGACTGGAAATTGAATTGCAGACAAGCGTCCATCTGAACAAATAAATCTAATTGGCTGCAAAATCCCGATTAAAGGCAGAGAAGGTATTTATCGCTCATTTCAAAAATGCTACTATCCCCCTCAATTCGGCTAGCTTAATCTTGATTTTCATTTGTTCTGTTGGAGAGTTCTGTTCTAGCAGCAATCTGGACTTACCCACAAAGTAACCCAGCCATTCTTTGGTTTCAATGGAATATCCCAGCACTTTTGAAAAATTGAACCGCTCCATGCGCACTACCGCATCCATTGCTTCGGCATAGCGCACTTCTATCCCTTTTAATTTATGCTCCAAGAGCGAAATTTTATGCTTACTCTGCTCAATTGTAAACGTTTGAAGGCGCTTTGAATCCGAATCTGCGCGCAACAATTGACTTTTGGCAACTGATTTTATGTCGGCAGTATTGGCATACAAACAATTTGCCAGCAACTGATAGCGCGTCTGGCATCGCTCGGGAAGTTCACGCCTGTCTTTTTCGGCCTGCGCGAGAGAAACTCTGTCAACCTGCAAATATTCTGCTAGTTCTAATTGATTCAAGTTCAGTCTGTGCCGAAGAGTCTGTAGGCCATTGAGCTTCTTGATTTTCATTTCAGTCCGTTTAATTTTCCTTGCTACATTTTTTATGCTACAATATAAATGTAGCAAGAAATTTGTAGCATGATTCGTAAATTCAAACGCATTTTCATTTTATACAGGTACGGACGGGATGCCGCCTGGCTCTATGGGATCACGTACGGACGGGCGGCAGCCCGTCCCTAATTCTAATCCCGGATCTTTATCAGACGGGCTATTGCCCGCCTCTATGGGATCATGCCCCGGACGGGCGGCAGCCCGTCCCTAATCCCGGATCTTTATTAGACGGGCTATTGCCCGCCTCTATGGGATCATGTTCGGACGGGCGGCAGCCCGTCCCTAATTCTAATCCCGGATCTTTATTAGACGGGCTATTGCCCGCCTCTATGGGCTCATGTTCGGACGGGCGGCAGCCCGTCCTAATTCTAATCCCGGATCTTTATTAGACGGGGTGCCGCCTGGCTCTGCTCGGCAATCCCCCCATCCATCACAGCAAATTGATACGCTGCGCAAAAGTATCACGGTGTGAACCACCAATCGGAATCTCCTTGTCATATCCATCCACCATCAAATCAGATTGCTGAATGGACGTGATTTTGTCCAAATTCACAATAAAAGATCGGTGAACACGAATGAAATTAGGGCTTGATAGCTTCTTTTCAATGTCTTTCATAGTGGAGTGGATCGTATATTTTTCCTTGGTAGTATGAATCACCACATAATCTTTCAATGCCTCCACAAACAACAAATCATCATTATGCAAACGCACCAAACGACCTTTATGCTTCACAAAGATGTAATCCGCTCCCGATTTATACTCAGCTAAGGATCTCAACAGATCATTTTCAACACGCAATTCTTTCTCCTTCTTGTGCTTATGAAGGGCCATTTCAATCGTTGTATGAATATCGATCTCTTTAAAGGGCTTTAAAATATAGCCGTGTGGCTCCGTTACTTTTGCCTTGGCCAATGTGCTCTCATCGGCATAAGCCGTGAGATAAATAATTGGAATGTCTAATTTTTCACGAATGCGCTCTGCCGCTTCTATTCCGGTCATATCGCCCTTGAGCATTATATCCATCAAAGCCAGATCAGGCTTTAATTCAAGAGCCAAAGTGATGGCCTTTTCACCGGTATCAGCGGATCCTATAACGTGATAGCCAAGTTTTTGAAGGCTTCTTTCGATGTCTTTTCTTACTATGCTTTCGTCTTCTACAACAAGAATGTTCGTGGCCATATTCATTTATTTAGGTTGCGCCTTGTCAAAAGTAACAATTATGTCTGCTCCCGAGTTATTATTCATTTCAATAACACCATCCAATTGATCGGTTAATGTATACACCAACTGAATTCCCAGTGAATCGGAGTCCTGATATTTGAAATCCGCAGGTAATCCAATTCCATTATCCTTCACTCGTAAAGTGATTTTACCATCTATTTCGTGGATAGAAATCTTAAGATTAGGGTCTTTTACCCCTTTATAGGCATATTTCAAAGCGTTTGAAACAAGCTCATTTACTATCAATCCGCAAGGAATGGCTTGGTCTATTCCCAAATAAACTTCATCAAATTCTGTTTCAAGAAGTACCGGTTTATCGGTAATATAGGAATGAATCAAGCTGCGAGAAAGGGTATTAATATAATCCGGAAACTCAATAGAGGAAAAGTCTGCAGTTTGATAAAGCGTTTCATGTATAAAAGACATGGACTTAATCCTATCCTGACTTTCTTTTAAAATTTCCAGTGTTTTTAAGTCTTTTACATAGCCCGACTGCAAATTCAAAATGCTCGAAATCACCTGAAGATTATTTTTTACGCGATGGTGCACTTCCTGCAACAAGACTTCTTTTTCTTTGAGCGCATCTCTAATTTTGCGATCAATTGCTTTTCGTTCGGTTACATCGTAAGAAATACAACTTACCTCCTCGAGTTTATCAGCATAATACACCGGATTGAGGAAGCTTTGCAGCCAAACGGTTTGCCCTTCACGGTTAATCAATGGTATTTCAAATTGCCTGGCCCTGCCTAAAAAGGCTTGATCGTAACTCTCCAATTGTCCTTGATACAAATTCACATTTAAAACGGGTTCCAACTTTTTCAAAAGATAGTCACCTTCTTTTATGGTGATCGCAAAATCCTCATGTAGCAATTGCTGAAAATTAACGTTGAATGAGGTAATTCTTCGTTTCTTATCTACCGTCCAAATAAGAATGTTTTCGGTGCTATTGAAGAGGGATTCAAGTTTAGCCCTTTGAGCCAACTCACCTGTGATATTTCTAAAAATAGCTCGAATAGAATCCGGTTTGCCATTTTTCAATTTTGCGCTCGCTGTGCCTTGAGCAATTATTTTTTCGCCTGTCTTGGTAGTCCATGTACTGGTAAGATTTCCATCAAAAACCTTGAATACCGTTTTGGCTCTTGTTGTTTTATGACTTTCGCAAAGGGCATTTATGTTAATGTCTTTGAGCTCCTCAGCATCATAGCCCATGGCCACTTGAAATGCATTATTGGAGTATTCAACTTTTCCGCTCTTGTCTATGCTAACTATAAAGTCATTGGCATTATCAAAAATATCGCGATAACGTTCTTCGCTGTTTCTTAATTCCTGTTCAGCTCTTTTTAACTCGGTAATATCGCGCGAAACACCCATAGAACCAAGCACTTCGCCCTCCGTATTTCGAATTAACGATGCAGACAAAAAGGTGTGAAACTCTTCTCCGGATTTACGTTTGTTCAAGATTTCTCCGGAATAAAACCCTCTCGTTTCGAGCATACTCAACACGCGCTTATATTCCGAGTCATTGGCAAATAATGACTTCACATTCTTTCCAAGTGCTTCCTTACTCCGGATTCCAAAATTAGCTTGGGCTGAGCGATTAAATTCAGTAATAATACTGTTGCGGTCAACAGCAATTATCATATCAAGCGAACTCTCAATGATGTTTCGAGTGAAATTCTCTGCAGCCGTGAGTTTTCGCTGTGTTTCTTTGTGCTCTTCTATTTCGCGTTTAAGAACGGCGTTTATTTCTTCGGCCAACTGAGCACGCAATTTCTCTTGTATAAGTAATCGTTCTGTTTGAAGATTATTGATGGTTATTTGTATGGATGGTTTGTTATCATAAACGGTCAATATCATCTTAACTCCAACTTCAATTTCACTTTTATGACGATCAAGAATAATTAACTCTCTAAAAGATACATCCTCTCCCTGCCTCACCATTTCGAGATCCTCAGAAAGGTACTTTTTAGATTTCGATTTAAAGAACTCGACAAATGGAACATTAAAAACATCATCTTCATCGGTGTATCCAAGCAATTTAAGACCGCTATAATTGGCATATCTCACTTTACCATCTGTAATAATAAACACGCCGTTTGGTGAGTTTTCTACAAGGCCTTTAAAACGGTCCATACTCTGCTCAAGAGCCTGTTCGGTCTTTTTACGACTAGTAATATCATATAATAAATATGCATCCAGCAGTTTGCCGTTCACATTAATTTTACTGCCTGATGATTCTAACACCATCGGATCGCCACTTTCATTACGGGCTCTTACTTCGAGTCTGTTAGGACTAGGTAACTCTGATGTGCGCTGCAAACGCTCTAAATCGTATGGATTAATAAAGTCGCGTATGTTTCTGGCTACCACATCTTTCCTTACTCTGAAGCCCATCATTCTTGCAAACTGATCATTGCAATCCACAATTTTTCCGTCTTCAGAAAAAACAACCCCTTCAATGGCCACTTTACTGATCATTCTAAAACGCTCTTCGCTTTCTCTGATGGTGGTTTCAAAGAGTACACGCTCCGAAATATCATGTACAATAACTTGTACGTATAATCGATCTAAAAGCATAAAAGGAGACAATGACATCTCAGCGTGAAAACGACCGCCATCCCTGCGTTTAGCAAGAAGTTGAATTCGTTGTTTCTCCCCCTGAAGTACTTTGTTTATTTTATGTTCAAAGAGTTCCATCTTACTGCTGTCGTACTCAATGAATTCCTTCATTGCTGCAGCAGCATCCAGTGCTATAAATTCTTGTTTACTGATCCCTAAAAGTCCCTCTAACCTCTTGTTGCAATCAATTATTTTAGTGCCTTCAAGAATAATAATGGCATCAGTAGATTCTTTAAAAAGCTGCCCATACTTCTCATTGGCTAAACGCTGCTCGGTAACATCTATTAAGGTACCAGCAATCAGTTCTTCTGAATGGTCGCGAATCAAATAAGAGTTTTCTATACACCAGGCTATGCTGCCATTGCGGCGTTTTAAGAGGATTTCAAAATTGTGAAGTTCTTTGTTTTCCTGAATGTTTTTTAGAAAATTATCCCGTTCAGTAGGATTGTAATAAAAGCTCGAAATATCGGTGCCTTCAACCTCAGAAGGATCATCAAATCCGAGAATTTCTGCAAAGGATTGATTGCAACGCTTAACTTTTCCAGAAAGGGATATCTCGTATACTCCGGCCAAATTTCTATGAAAAAGATGATCGCTTTTTACGTTGAGCGAAATCTTATCGAAACAACGTATTTTATATTGCCCTTCGCTAATTCCTT
>JBDNHP010000093.1:0-15547 GCA_041688765.1 Flavobacteriales bacterium | reverse complement strand
TCATCTCGATAAATCATCCCTTCATAAGCCTGTTTTAATGTTTTATTCCACCAATATGTCCCACCCACTATCAATAATCGATTTGTTTCGCCCCCATTACTCCTGTAGATATCATAGGCTTGTAGCAAGCGGTGTATGTTTTTGCGGGGATGAAGTGCACCAACAAACAGGAAATAGTTTTTTCCTGATGTTTTTTTTACTCTAAATTTTTGACGATTAAGTTCTGATTCGGGCTTGAAATTTTCCCTCAAGCCGTTGTAAGCTACTGTAATTAACTCAGGGCTAATATTATAGCATTGTACTATGTCATGTTTGCTAAATTCAGAAACGGTTATTACCCTTTTAGCTTTTACGGCAAATTTTGGAAAATAGTACTGATAATACTTCCTCACTAACCATGGCAAATCTTCCGGGAAATGCTCAAAATTGAGATCATGAATTACAGGAACCGAAGGTATATCAGTACTCAATGATAAAAAACCGTCAGGAGAAAAGAAAACATCGGGTTTAATCCGATCTAAGGCCCGCTTTAAGCTCCATTCAAACCACAGAACAAACAGAAAAGGATGACGCGCCGGAGGACCAATCACAATAGGATGAACATTGGGTCCAAATAAAAATATAGGGCTGTACGGTCTGTCAAAAATAAAGTAAAAATCATGCTCAGGATGCTGCTGTGCGAGCCTTTTGAGGATTTCATGGCTAAACCATCCTATGCCCTCCATTCTGCCTTTTAACAGCAATCTTGTATTTACAGCGATCTTCATTCTTGAGGGGCGAAATTAAAGCAATCCATGCAGAGCATCAAGCAGAACAAGAGGTATGATTATCTTGCGGCATGATCCGAGGCGGACAACAAGGGTTTTTATCCAATCTTATTTTGCTATTAGTCCTGAATTTACTGGTAAAGCCGGTATATATTCTCGGGATTGATGCGGAGGTCCAAGTTCAAGTTGGACCTGAAATTTATGGTTCCTATTTCGCTTTACTCAACATCTCATTCCTTTTGAACATCATTTGTGATCTGGGAATCAATAATTACAACACCCGTGAAATAGCACTAAATGGAAAAATTGACCCGGGCATTTTCGGGGGAATGTCTAAGCTGAGGGTCATTTTAGGAGTAATTTATATTGCAATCGCCTTGTTTAGCTCTCTGGTGCTGGGCTATAGAGGATTTGAAATTGAAATTCTATTCGTTTTGGCTTTAAATCAGGTTTTGGCATCCTTTATCCTCTTTTTCAGATCCAATTTAACGGGACTTCATCTTTTCAAACAGGACAGCCTTATTTCTGTGCTTGACCGATTAATTCTCATCATTGGACTTGGATACATTCTCTTCTTTAGAGAAAAAGGCGCTTTTGACATACGTTGGTTAGTCTATGGACAAACGGTTGCTTACATCGTCACAGCCTTACTTGCATTAGTATTGCTTTTGCCACAAGGCGCTAGTTTCAAAAGTCCCTGGAATTCAAAATCGGCTCTAGAAACTTTGAAATCAAGCTATCCATACGCCTTGTTGATTTTTATGATGATGGTTTATAACCGAACAGATGGCGTGATGTTGGAGCGGATGCTTGACGATAATGCACATCAAGCAGGAATTTATGCCCGATCTTATCGTTTTTTTGAGGCACTAAACATGGTAGCCTACCTTTTTGCGGTCTTGTTATTGCCCATGTTCTCGCGTGCTTTAAAAGATAAAATAAGTGTGAGACCCTTGGTAAAAACAGGCTATAATCTATTGTTTTTTGGCTCATCACTGGTTGCTATCATTGGATACTACTACAGCGATGTACTCTTAAATCTTCGGTATTCCGATTTGATTTCAGAAAGTAGCGGGGTTTTACAATTACTTCTTTTTGGATTTGTGGCAGTGAGCTTATCCTATGTTACAGGCACCTTGCTCACCGCCAGCGGGGATTTGCGTTCTCTCAACAGAATAGCACTTTTTTGTGTAGGATTGAATATCGTTTTAAATCTTTGCTTGATTCCACAATGGGGCGCATGGGGCTCTGCTCTTGCAACCGTCATTACTCAGTGGTTTGCATTGATAACTCAGTCTATATCCATTGCAATGCGTTTCAAACCCAAACCTGACTTTGCCTTGCTCGTTCGAAGCGCACTATTTGCCGCACTATTATTACTTTCAGGATATCTTAGCACAATAATTCAGGCTGGAACGGGTTTAAAAATCGGAGCGCTCATAGGTACGGCATTAATGCTGGGATTATTGACCAAAATCTTAAATCTTGGTTCGTTAATGGCTGTAATACGGGATCGACTCGAGGCCTGAGCTAATTATTACCTTTGCCAAAACCAATCTCAAAATGACTAAAAAAGAAAAGCACAAAGCTGAAGAAGAAGAAAGCGCTTTGAACTCAGCAAATTTGCTGGTTTTCCTATTCAATTGGCGGAAAGAATTATTCATTATTTGTGCTGCCGCCGCCATCTTTTCATCAATTGCAGCCCTGGTTATACAAGAAAAATATCTATCCAGTGTTGTGATGTTTCCAACAAGTACCAATTCATTCGGACAAATTCTGACTGAAGAGACTTCCAAAGAAAACTTACTTGAATTTGGAGAAAAGGAAGAGGGAGAAAGACTTCTTCAAATTATTAATTCAGACGAAATTCGCGCAAGAATTATCGGTAAATACAATCTTTACAAGCATTACGATATAGATCAGACAAGTGCGGGGGCTAACGCAAAAATTCAAAAGGAATACGATAGCAATATTTCATCACAGATGACTCGCTTCGGTTCAGTGCGGGTGGATGTGATGGATGTGAGTCCGGATACTGCTATGTTTATTGCCAATGATATTGCCAATTTGATTGATACGGTGAGTAACAGACTCCGAAATGACAGGGCACTTGTGGCATTTCACTATGCCGAAGCCGAATATATCAATTTACTCTCCGAAATTGCCGTGCTTGAAGACTCTATGGCTAGTTTGAGATCAGTAGGTGTGTTTGATTACATAACCCAAATTGAAGGTTTGAATGAGCAATATGCTACGAGTATTGCCTCCGGTCAGACTGGCCGCGCTGAAGACTTAAGGCAACAAATGGTAGAACTTTCTCAATATGGAAATACATATTCCAAACTTGAAACACTTATTGAATCTTCCTACGAGAGGGAAGCCACATTGAAAAAGCGTTATGAATTGCTCAAAATCGACGTTAATTCCAAACTTAGCGCCAAATTTACGGTAAACAATGCCCAGAAGGCAGACAAGAAAAGCTACCCTGTGCGATGGTTGATTGTGGCAATGTCAGTAGCCTCTGTTTTTGTTTTTAGCATTGTTGCATTGCTCATTTTTGAAAACATCCGAAAACTCAAGTCCGAAGGCCGATTAGGATGAAAAACTCCGGTAGCATTTCTGCGCGCAATTTGATTGGATTGGGTTTGGGATACAGTCTCATCCTATCGCTTGCTGTATTTTTCGAAAGCTATTTCGTTGCCGCTATTCCATTGCTATTGATGGTTTTATACCTGGCTTTTTTCAGGATTGATGTTTTGATGATTTTCATTGTTGCATGCACTCCTTTTTCATTGAATTTAGAAGATCTGGATTTGGGGGGAGTTGGATTTTACCTTCCCACAGAACCACTGCTTTTCGGAGTGATGCTCATCTTAGTTTTCAAGGTAATTTCAGGCCAATATCTCGACAAAGCACTGCTCAAGCACCCGATTTCATGGCTTATTTATGCCATGATTGTTTGGATGATGCTCAGCACTATTAACAGCGAGTTGCCTTTAGTTTCCTTCAAGTTCATGCTCGCCAAGCTTTGGTTTATACTGCCCGTTTTTTTCCTTGGTGCACAGCTTCTTAAAAATCAATCACGTATCAGAATATTTCTATTAACCTATTTGTTTTCGCTTATTGCTGTAGTGCTCTACACCATTCTTCACCATGCACAGTATGGCTTTGGAATGGAGGCAGGGCATTGGGTGATGTCGCCTTTTTTTAAAGATCATACCTCCTACGGGGCAGTGCTAGCCATGTTTTTCCCGGTTGCCTTAGGTATGCTTTTTCAGAAGAATATTTCAGTGTTATTGAGAGTGTTTCTGATCATGGGACTCGTAATTCTCAGCCTCGGAATAATCCTTTCTTATACGCGTGCGGCATGGGTTAGCATAGCTGCTGCCTCTGGTCTTTTTATGCTGATGCTATTTCGAATAAAACTGATCAGTCTAATAAGTACTACGGTATTTTTGGGCGTTTTCATCTTCAGTATTCAAGATCAATTACTTCTTAATCTGGAAAGAAACACTCAAGATTCCTCTGATGATTTAGCCGAACACGTAGAGAGCATTTCTAATGTATCATCCGATGCAAGTAATCTCGAGCGATTAAATCGTTGGAATTGTGCCATTGCGATGTTTCAGGAAAGGCCTCTATTAGGTTGGGGACCAGGAACATATCAGTTTGTTTACGCTCCTTTTCAGCGCTCTCAGGACCTCACCATTATAAGCACCAATAATTCTGATGGTGGAAATGCCCATAGCGAGTATCTCGGCCCGCTTGCAGAGCAAGGTGTTCCAGGGATGTTGCTCATGATTATTTTGGTGGTGATGGTGGCCTTTTTAGCTTTCAGATTGTTTTACACACTCAAAGATCTCGAGCTCAGAATTTATGTGGTAAGCGTGTTTCTTGGATTGGTAACTTATTTCATTCACGGTGTGCTCAACAATTATTTAGACACCGATAAAGCTTCCATACCCTTTTGGGGATTTATTGCAGTGTTAGTGAGCATCGACGTGGTAAATCAATCAAAAGAATCTGCAACTGAGTAAAGCAGTATCATCTATATAAGGCATACTTCCCTTAAATCGATTTACATCGGCCATAATGAAGCTGTTGAGCAAATCCATATCATCATTCAAATGTTCGATAATAAGTCGCTGCAATCTTTCAACACCGTACTCTTCCAGATTTTCATTTTCAAGCTCCACCAAGCCATCTGTATAGCAAACAATACATGCTCCTTCGGGAACTTTGATATATCCCTGCATTATATTCGGGATTTCATCAAACATTCCTAAACCTACGGAGCCCAATCCCAAAAGTGAAGTTTGCCCAGACGGCAGGGCAAATACAGGAGGATTATGACCACAGTTGATGTAGTTTAAATCCCTGGTTTTAGTATTGTAAGTGCCAATGAAAAAGGTGATGTATTTCTCGCCCATCGCGCTTCTCATAACTCGAGTATTAAGTTCGCGAATTACATCTTGCAATGGTATTTTGAGATAGGTGAAAATGGCGCGTAAATAAGCTTGAAAGTTTGACATCAGAAAAGCGGCCGACACCCCTTTTCCCGAAACATCAGCCATGCAAAACATGAATTCATCTTCATTAAGATGCATGAAATCGTAATAGTCTCCACCAACTTGCTGATGAGGCATATAAACAGCAGCCACTTCAAATACATTATTTTTTGGAAGCTCGCTGGGCACAAGGATTGCCTGCATTTCAGCGGCTAATTCCAACTCCTTTCTAACTCTTTCCTGAATAATATTTTCTTCGGCAAACTTCCGATTTCGAATGGCAACCAGAATAATATTGGTGATGGTTTGAATAAAGGACATGTGCTTGATGACCGGACTAACCCCAATGCTTTCCTCCCCCAAATCACCCACAAGAAGATGGGCGATTGGTTGTTCCTGATGATAAATCGGTATTCCGATATCAAATGATTCTTTGAGGTTACTCGTGCTTATTTTTAGCGTTGGGGTATTCTTAATTCCACTGAAATCGGTATCACTCAAATCAATAAGTTCCAAATCAATTCCAAACTGCAGAATACTCTTCCAGGCCTTGCCTTGCTTTTCATATAGCGCGAGTTTCTCAATTCCCAAATCGGTTTTAAGCACTTGCTCATAGAGCTCCAGAAGTTGACTAATTTCAAAATTGTTATTAATAGCCTGAGTAACATCCAGAAGAGCCTTAAGCTTAAACTCCTTGGATTTTACTTTCGATTCTAGGCGATCAATTCTTGGCGACATTCTATATTTTGCTGGAGTTTCGAAATGGAATATAAGGAATTTATTTGAGTTTTTCGAATACTTCGGGCAGTTTGCGGATGAGAGCCAACTCGCGGAATTTTGCTTTGGCCTCCCCTGCCGGACTTCCAAAATAGGTTTTTCCTCCTTCAATGGAGCCCATTATGCCGCTCTGACCGAGAACAACGGCACCTTTTCCAATTCGCAAATCACTTGGCACGCCAACTTGTCCCCAAAGAATAACATCATCTTCAATAATTACGCAACCAGCAATTCCCACTTGAGCTGCAAAAAGACAGCGCTCTCCAATTACGGTATCATGTCCCACATGCACATGATTATCGAGTTTTGAACCTAATCCAATAACTGTTGCTCCTGTTACTCCTCTGTCAATGGTGCATAATGCCCCAATTTCTACGTCATTTCCTATTTCAACACATCCACAAGTATGCATTTTTTCATACTCCGCACTGCGTTTTTTATAATAAAAGGCATCAGCACCAATAACGGTATTCGGATGAATAATAACCCGCTCACCAATTTTAGTGTCATGATTAATGACCACTCCGGCCGAGATATTACAATCCTTGCCAATGCTCACCCCTTCGCCAATAACCGCTGTGGGATGAATAAAACTGCCTTCACCTATAACTGCAGAAGCCGCAATATTCGACGGTAAATGTCGGTGTGGATTAAAATGTTTTGTAAGCCAGTTAAAATCACCAAAAGGATCTTCAGAAAACAGGAGTGCTTTTCCTTCAGGCACTTCCACTTCTTTATTGATAATTATCGTAGTTGCCGCTGATTTGAGCGCCTTATCGTAATACTTGGGATGATCAACAAATACGATATCACCAGGCACAACTTTATGAATTTCGTTAATCCCCAACACTTCATGTTTGGGGTCTCCTGCAAACTTCACATTAATTAAATCTGCAATTTCGGAGATGGTATATTTCCTAGGTAATTTCATGGCAATATTAAAATGCCCCGAAGAAGCGGGGCATTTGGTTATTTATTTCTTGATTCGTTCTGAATACTCGTAGGTGCGGGTATCGACTTTGATTTTATCGCCTGTATTTATAAAAAGCGGAACTCTAATTTCAACGCCTGTGTCTGTAGTTGCGGGCTTAAGCGTGTTTGTTGCGGTATCACCTTTCAAGCCTGGCTCCGTGTAAACGATTTCGGCATCAACAAAAGCTGGAAGTTCGCAACTCAATACCGTTTCCTCTTCAGTATTTATCTGAAGCAAGCAAATGATTTCAGGCTTTAAAAACTCCGGGGCATTAATTTGATGAGCCTGAAGTGATATTTGCTCAAAAGACTCCAAATTCATGAAGTTATAACCTTGATCATCTTTGTAGAGAAACTGATATTCTCTGGTTTCTATTCGTACAGTTTCTATTTTAATACCCGAAGTAAAGGTATTTTCAAGCACGCGACCTGAGTTAAGACTGCGTAATTTTGTACGAACGAAAGCCGGTCCTTTGCCGGGTTTAACGTGCTGAAATTCAATAATTTGAACCAGCTCGTGGTTAAACTTGAAACACAAGCCGTTTCGGAAATCTGCCGTGGTAGCCATGAAATAGAATTTAAGCAAAAATAGGCTTAAACAAGCGTTTGTGCAAGAATTAGAATCTCCAACGCAATTGCACCTTGATTTCACTGCGCTTATTGCCATTAATTTCATTGAGCCCACTGCTAATTACATCGCGATTATTATAATTCCATTGTGCCCATCGAACCCATACATCCATTCCCCTTCTTACATGATATTTCATCAATAAATAAACCCTGGAACCTCTGTCAAAATAAGCCGGAATTGAAAAGGCATAGAGAACATCGCTTTCATAACTATAAATCCTGGCATTATAACTTGCATCGAAAAGAGCATACCGGGCACTGAAACTTACAGGTGATGAAAGTTTTTTCCAGGTAATATCTTGCGACAATAAAAATCCATTTTCCTCCTCGAGTCCTTCCTGGTCAAAAACAGTTTTCTCAACACGTGTTTTCATTTTAACCGTTTCACTTACCTGATAAGCTGCATTAAATCGGAGACTGCTGCGAATCAACTCTGTTGGATAATCAATCAATTCTTCATCAAGAGTCAGATTCCGATCGCGAGCTCTGTGTCTGTATCGAACGTAAAATTCATTCTTTTTAGAAGGTTTATGGGTGAGCTGGAGTAAGCCATCATAACCATGACTTGGTGCATCAGTTTGATAACTCAGCCAATCAAAGTCAAATCGATCAAAATATCCAGCAAGTCGCCATCTTGGTTTAAGTGTTGCATCAAAACCCATAAACAGTCCCCTTTCATTGGCCGGTCTTGAAGACTCACCCCATGAGTTGGCTAAAATCGAATGGAAATTGCGTTCAAAATAGCGATGCAAAACAGAAAAAGAAAGATTGGGATGAACAGCTATCAATGCCCCGTTAATTGTGGCAATTCCGCCGCTGCTGCTCCTTGCAAATTCTCCGAAGAAGTTAAAATTTCGCTTGATATAATTGTAATCGAAACTCGAAACAAAATTAGAATTGGAATTAAAATCGAACTGATTGTAAATATTCAGATTTCGGACTAGGTTAGCCCGATAATCTGTTTGAAGCGCAGTTGCCCCAACTTTCAACCCTTTGTTCTTGAAATTCACATTGCCACCGATGTGGATTTCTTCGATCGCATCTTTATCAAAAAGTTCAGCTTCTGTGCGATGAAATCCGCTTAACTGAAGTGAAGTTATCGTTGCAAATTCATCTGAATCCAAGGTGTCTGACTCAATATCAAGATTAGCATCAACATGCTTTCTGGAGTACATCGCCGTACCTTCAAACTTTCCCTTTCCCAAAGTAACTGCCCCACCTCGCATAAAGCGATTTTCATCCACCGAAGTGTATGCTAATAATCCTCTTGCGGAGCGTTTTACATTGGCAATGAAAGCGGATTTACCAAAGCCGAGTCCCGACCAAAGCGCTAAACCTTGTCCAAATTGCGCTTGAAAATCGCCTATAGCCATTGCCCTCACCAAACCCTTGTCGCGGTAAAAAATATGAGCGCTATAAAAGTCAAATCCGTTCTTCTGTGTACCTTTAAAAAACTCCTCACCCGGATCTTTTTCTGCGGTAACACCAATGCTCAAATTATTGCGATACGTGAAACGATAACGGGTGTAAACTCTCGCTGCACTTCCCAAGAATCGGGAATTTGGATTATCCGCCAATTCTTGATCCGTTGCTGCCGAAAAGCCTTTTTGTTCCTCGAGGGTTTCTTGGTATCTTACAAACAAATCACTTCTTCCTTCGCGCAAAATGGTCTTAATTGGTTGGCGACCCAATTGTGAGGTCTGTCCAACTTTTACAAAAGGCATAATGCTATAAATCGACTCCAAATCAAATCCTTTCACTGCTTGAAGCTCATACATGCTATCCAGCTTCCCGTAGCGTTCAATGTGGCGCATGAGGTTATTGATCTGGATTTCAGATAGCATATAAATCGACCTCAGTTCATCTGGCGTGGCTCTATTGAGATCGAGTTTATGTTCGTAGAAATAACTTAGCTCGTCAAATAGTACAAGGTAATCCAACTCTTCATCTTCAGACAATGTTTCTACAATAGCCTCAATACGCTGCTCAATCACTCCTTGGCGCACTGCACTTTCGTCAATATCTTCCTGAGCATTCGCAATGAATGCCGTAAAAACCGACAACAACAATATGATTCTCTTATTTAACATCGTAACTGATGGCAATCTGTGGAGAGTAACCTAAAGTGGGGTGATAAGCAGAAGCAATGTCAATTTTTAACGCATCAAGTGCCAAGCCAATTCCGAAAGATGATTGCAAATCGTTACCGCCAACTCCTGCTCTCAGATACAATTTTTCGATGATTCTATATTCTAATCCAGCACGAACAGCAGCAGGTTGATCAATGTCTTTGGCAATTTCTCCGACTAAGGCAGCCTTTTCTGAGAAATGATATGCTGCACCCGCCTTAAGCATAGTTGGATAACGCTCATCCTGATATTCCGACAATTTCGCTTTTCCCGGATTTGCGGCATGAGCAGCAATTATAACCTGATCATTTATTTTGTACATAAATCCCAATTGAAAGGCAACGGAACCTGCACTGCCATAACCTTCGCCAATTGTAGTAGAACTATATCCTAACTGCAAACCAACATTAAAATCAGGCGATAATTTTCTGGCATACGAAAGTCCGTATTGACCCTCCCTATATAAGTTGTATCCAAAATTAGAGGCACTGAGGCCGAATGTTCCACCGGCAGTTGGCACAGCAACCGCAAAACCTTGAGTGCTGAGTTCTTTTAACATGAATCTGTTTTGCCAAAAAATGCCGGCAGCAACATTCTCAAGACCAGCCAAACCTGCCTGATTGTTAAATACCGACCAAACATCGCTGAACGTAGAAGATGCCGTTCCTAACGCGGCAGATCGCGCACCTCCAACAGGATCGCCTTGCGCCATTATAGAAGAGATAGAGCAAACAATTGCCAAAGTGATTAACAAACAAAGCTTTTGTACAAACATGGGGGAAAAGTACAGAAAAGCCCTGAATCTTTCAACAACTAAATATTAATTTGAGTACAACATATTAATGAAAATACTATCTTTGCAAACCTTTTTCCGTTTAATACGGATTTGCGGGTGTGGTGAAATTGGCAGACACGCCAGACTTAGGATCTGGTGCCGCGAGGCTTGTGGGTTCGAGTCCCTCCACCCGCACAACATAATGAAAAAAAGAGCGAGAATGATTTCTCGCTTTTTTATTGAACCCGAAAGGCATTTCTTCTGTCCTAAAGGCCTGAATTCAATTTTCCAAATCAATCTCGAAATTACAGAATTTTAAATTCTACTCTTCTGTTTAATTGATGCCCCTGTTCAGTTACAGCAACTTTAATAAGCGGCTCTCTATCATTATAGCCAGGCAGCATGAAGCCGCTTTGGATCTATTCCTTTAAATTCCTAATACTTCTTAATTGCTTTTGCTATCTCGCCGGTAAGACAGATGGAGTAACTTTCTTGACATCTTTCATCAAATTATAAAATATCGGGAATTCAGCTACTTTTATGCTCGATGCCATCATTGAAAATTAGCCATTTAATATTGTTGCTGAAATGCTTTTGCAGCCTGAGTTTGCATGCTCAGGATTCAACCACATTTAGCCAATTCTATCAGAATATATTGAATGCTCCTCAGTTACTAGAAAGAATAAATCAATCGCCCGAAATCACTGAATTTGGTTTGTACTACCGGCGCGCTAATGAGACGGATCCTGAATTTCTGATTTTTCAAGGTGACACCCTTCCTGCATATAAACTCAAACCCGAAAACCACGGAGGCTTTTTACAATTTAAAATCCTCGAACAAACAAGAAAACATCTCAAACTTCAAGTCTATGTAAATGCCACTCACACCCACGATGGCTGCGGACATATAGACGTCATACGAATGGATTGTAAAATAAGAATGATAAAAAACGGTGTGAACTTCAAATATAATCGAGCTTATAGACAAATTGGTAGTGCTAAACTTCTCTAATCTATAACATCGCAATATTGGCAGAACCTCCAATAAAACTATTTTTCTTCATTCCCTCTTCTTTCACATCATAGCGTTTTGATTTCGAGGTAACGAACAACTATTAAATTCTAGGATTTTCCTTAACTTTGCAGCCCTTTTTATTAGTAGAATAATCAATTTTTAGTTTACAACTCACTGATTTTCAATAGCAATATTAAAATCAGCCCAAAGACAAGTAGCAATATTTAGCAATTAAGTATCTAACTCATTCATGGAAATCAGCACTAGTCAAATCGATCAGCTCAATGCCTTAATTAAGGTTAATGTGAAGCCTGAAGATTATCGAAATCAATACGACAAAGCTATGCGTGATTATCGCAAGCAGGTTACTATGCCCGGTTTTAGAGCCGGTAATGTGCCTATATCGGTTATTCAGAAAAAATATGGCAAAGCTATTTTGGCCGAAGAACTCAATAAAATTATAAACCAGGCATTATACAAGCATATTGAGGAAAATAAACTGAAAATTCTTGGAAATCCTCTTCCAACAGAAGGAACCGGCGCAGGTGATTGGGATAATCCTGATCAATTTGAATTCCAATACCAAATTGGATATTCTCCTGCCGTTGATATGTCGCAAGTGCTGAAGCAACATATTAATCTGTACGCAATTAAAGTTGACGACGTTGTAATCGATCGTCAAATCAACGATTTGGCTCGTCGCTATGGCAAAATGTCTGATCCTGAATTCAGTGAAGAAAAAGACATGCTCATTGGCACTTTTGTGGAATTAGATGAAAATGCTCAGATCAAAGCTGGTGGAATAATGAAAGACAGTACTATCAGTCTTGAATTCCTAAAAGATGAAGTTACAAAAAACTCCTTGGTTGGGAAAAAAGTTGGTGATAAATTAATCCTCGACCCTTTCAAAGTGGAGCCTGATCATGATGAGCTCGGCAAAATGCTAGGTATTTCACATGCTCAGGTTCATCATTTGCACCATCCATTCCAATTTACCATTAAACAATTAGGCAGAATGGAAGGAGCTGAATTAAATCAGGAATTGTTTAATAAGGTATACGGACCGGGTGCAGTTAGCGATGAAGCAGGATTCCGCGCTAAAGTGTCTGAAGACCTGAGCCGTATGTTCAATCGTGAAACCGAACGTCTGTTCCGTCGAGATTTAGTAGAAAGTATACTTGATCATGTAAAAATCGATTTACCGGACACATTCCTTAAAAAATGGATCGCCGCTGCTAATGAAAAGCCGGTAAGCCCTGAACAAGTTGAGCAAGATTATCCGGGTTATTCCAGAGGTTTGAAATGGCAACTGATCGAAACTCGCATAGCAGAAGAGAATAATCTCAAAATTCATCAAGAAGAACTCTTCGCTTTCACTGCCAATATCATGCGTCAACAATACGCGCAGCATGGTCTAGAGCTTGACGACGAGCAAGTAGAAGGCATGGTTCGCAATGCTCTCAGCAAAAGAGAAGACATCAATCGCACTTACGAAATGATGATGGAAGACAAAGTTGTTGCTTACCTGCGTCAAAACGTTTCAACTACAGAAAAGCACGTGACTTATGAGGAGTTTGTAAAGCTTGCAAAGGCTCAAAAACAACACGATCACCACGATCACGACCATGAGCATGAGCATACGCATTGATTATTAACCAACGCAATTTCATTTCTTTCAGAATAATTAACGATCAAAAAGCCCGAATTAGAACTAAATTCGGGCTTTGATTTTAAAGTTTGTTCCTAACCTACAGGTATAAAACCATTCGAACATGAACTACTACGAAGGAAAAGAGTTTAAAAAATACGCGGTGAAACACCGTGGAATCAGCAGTCAAACACTTGATGACTATATATCATTTGTTTACGGCGCTGAAAACATGACCCGCACAGTAATTGAAGAACGTAACATGCCTTTCCGCGAAGTTGACGTGTTTTCGCGCCTCATGGCTGACCGTATCATCTTCCTAGGTACTGCAATCGACGATTATATAGCAAATATAGTCCAGGCACAGCTATTATTTCTGGAATCAACGGACTCACAAAAGGATATTCAGATTTATGTAAATTCTCCGGGTGGAAGCGTTTATGCCGGACTTGGAATTTATGATACCATGCAATATATCAATCCTCACGTTGCAACTATCTGCACGGGCATTGCAGCATCTATGGCCGCAGTATTACTTTGCGCTGGTGAAAAAGGCAAGCGCACTGCCTTAAAGCATGCAAGAGTGATGATTCACCAACCTTTGGGCGGTGCCAGCGGACAAGCTTCCGACATCGAAATCACCGCGCGTGAGATTCAGAAGTTGAAGAAAGAATTGTATGATATAATTGCTGTTCACAGCGGTCAGACTTATGAAAAGGTTTGGGCTGATAGTGACCGCGATTATTGGTTGATCGCTGAGGAAGCTAAGGCTTACGGCATGATCGACGAAGTACTTGAGCGCAAGAAATAAGCGTTTTAATCGTATATTTGTAGGGTCGCCGGATTGGCGGCCCTTTTTCTTTAATTTATGGCTAAGGTTGAAATTACATGTTCCTTCTGCGGGAGGAAAAAGAGCGAAGTAAATATCCTGATTGCCGGTATTACCGGTCATATCTGTGATCATTGCATCGAACAAGCCGGACTGATTATAAAAGAAGAGCTTCTGCAAAAGAGCAATCAGAAATTCAGCAAAGATCTTAAGCTTCAAAAGCCCAAAGAAATTAAACGCTTTTTGGAAGATTATGTGATTGGTCAGGATGAAGCAAAAAAAATACTCGCGGTAGCCGTTTATAATCACTACAAAAGACTTTCTCAGCCGGTAGATCCGGATGAAGTAGAGATTGAAAAATCGAATATCGTTTTGGTTGGACAAACCGGCACCGGTAAAACGCTTTTGGCAAAAACAATTGCTAAAATGCTCAATGTTCCTTTTTGTATTGCCGATGCTACCATCCTTACCGAGGCAGGCTATGTGGGTGAAGATGTAGAAAGCATTTTGTCTCGATTGTTACAGGCGGCTGATTTTGATGTTGCTGCTGCTGAACGTGGTATTGTTTTTATTGATGAAATAGACAAAATTGCACGCAAAGGTGATAATCCATCAATCACACGCGATGTAAGTGGGGAAGGTGTGCAGCAAGCGCTATTGAAATTGCTTGAAGGATCTATTGTAAATGTTCCGCCTCAAGGTGGTCGTAAGCATCCCGAGCAAAAAATGATTCAGGTGAACACCAAAAACATCCTATTCATTTGTGGTGGTGCTTTTGATGGAATTGAGCGCATTATTTCAAGACGTGTAAAAAAGAACTCGATTGGCTATGGAACTAATCGCGATTTCGATATTGATGACGAGAATTTATTGTCATATGTGGCTCCAACCGATTTGAAGTCTTTCGGTTTAATTCCTGAATTAATAGGGCGATTCCCAGTGGTTACATTCTTAGAGCCCCTTGATGAAAATACGCTTCGCCGTATTCTTACGGAACCCAAAAATGCTCTGATAAAGCAATATGTAAAACTATTCGAAATGGATAGTACAAAAGTACATTTCGATAAAAAAGTATTAGATTTCATTGTGGAAAAAGCAATGGAATACAAGCTTGGGGCACGTGGTTTGCGATCAATATGTGAGGCAATTATGACGGATGCAATGTTCGAACTCCCCTCGGAAGAAGGGCAAAAAGAGCTTAAAATCACACTCACTTACGCCAAAGAAAAGTTTGGGCGTTCAAAGTTGAGTCAGTTGAAGGTGGCTTAAGTGACCTTTGATGATTATGCTAATTTTATTTGGGTAAACGCAGAGATCGCAAAGTGCTGCGCAGAGATCGCGGAGCTAAACAGGAATAAAAGCTTTTGATGATTAGGCTAGTGTCCTTTTGGTTAACGCAGAGGGCGCAGAGGTTTTCACGCAGAGGGCGCGGAGCTAAACAGGAATAAAAACTTTTGATCATCATGCTAATGTCCCTTTGGTTAACGCAGAGGGCGC
>JBDNHP010000092.1:0-5278 GCA_041688765.1 Flavobacteriales bacterium | reverse complement strand
TGCTAACTTTACCTTGAATTATTCCGGCTTGTGCAAGTATTTGAACTGCGGGAAAAATAAGAAAGAAAAACAAAGAAATTAAACGCAAAGCTTTCATATTGATTAAGGTATAAAGTCTTGAAAACAAGCAATAACCTCATTTGTTCTTTATCTTTCGATATCCAATCGCAAAAAAGTAATAAGCGAATTAAATGAAGGATTTTTCGCTTTCATCTGGTCTAAAATTTCTTCCGGCAGTTTATGATTACTTTTGCGTTCATCGACCTCTTCCTTATTAACAAGCGTAAAAATATTGATTGCATAATTATTCAGCTGCTGTCTGAGGTGATCGATCAAATTCTGACGGACACTTTCAAACGACTTTTGTTGAGAGGAATTAAAAAGAACTAATTCGATGCCCCAATCCGGTAAAATTTTAGGGATACAATCTTTAAGAGTCATGTACAGACCTTGACCCTTTTCTTCCTTTATTTTTTCAGCAAAAGATAACCAAGCAATCTCCAAAGCACTCTCATCAAAAGATGTTTGTGGTCCAAACTGCGCATCTTCATCACTTTCAATACTAATTTTCGTTTCCTTTAAAAGCTGCACCAATGATAGCGTATCTTCTGAACGTTGAGGCCTATTTGCAGACGACAAACTCGGCTGAGCCATTCGTTCAACAGTACGAATATTTGCTTTTACAATAGACGGTGCAGGAACAGTAGGCGCTGCCACTGATTCTTTAGTAAGAGAGACGGCAAGCGGATTGCCTGGGACAGGAATTAGGAAGGGCTCAGACTTTTTTTTTTCGGCCATGCTTTGTTTCAGCGAAGCCAGTTTCATTAACATCAGCTCTACACTGAGCCTTTGATTTTTACTTGCTGCATAGCGCACATCACAATCGCTAATAATATCAAGTCCTTGAATCAATAAAGGAATATCAGCAGCCATTGCCTGCTCTTTAAATTTATTGATAGTGCCTGCACTAACATCCAGCAGCGTTAATGTTTCGGCATCCTTTGCTACCAATAAATTTCTGAAATGTTCCCCTAATCCGGTCACAAAATGACTTCCATCAAAACCTTTCCCCAAGATTTCATTCAGCAAGAGGAGACAATTTTTCACATCTTCCTTCAGTATTTCATCAGTGATTTTGAAATAATACTCATGATCGAGCACATTCAGGTTTTCCAGAACTGCCTCATAACTGAGGTTACGACCTGTAAAAGCCACCAACTGATCAAAAATTGAAAGCGCATCACGTAGCGCACCATCTGCCTTTTGGGCAATAATATGCAAAGCTTCACGATCAGCCTGAACGTTTTCTTTTTTGGCGATCATAGCCAAATGTTCTGTCATGTCTTCGATCGTGATTCTTCTGAAATCGAAAATCTGACACCGCGAAAGGATAGTAGGTATAATTTTATGTTTCTCGATTGTAGCGAGAATAAAGATGGCGTGTGCCGGGGGCTCTTCCAGTGTTTTCAAAAAAGCATTAAAAGCCCCTGAGCTTAGCATGTGAACCTCATCGATGATATACACCTTGTATTTACCAGTCTGAGGGGGGATTCTTACTTGTTCAGTGATAGAACGAATATCATCTACCTTATTATTGGAGGCCGCATCGAGCTCGAAAATATTGAAGCTGAAGTCGTTATCAACAACACCTTCACTTTTATTTATTTCGCGGGCAAAAATACGGGCACAGGTTGTTTTACCAACTCCACGCGGGCCGCAGAACAAATAAGCCTGAGCAAATTGTCCATTATTAATGGCATTGCGTAAGGTAGAAGTGATAGCACTCTGTCCTACTACAGTTTCCCAGGTATCGGGTCTGTATTTTCTTGCTGATACGATATAAGCTTCCTGCACGACCCAAAGATGCGTTTTTTTCGAGGACGCATGAATATGGGTTTATGAACATTTTTTTCACATTTTAAGAAGTTCATAACCAAATAAATAAGAAAATTCCTTTGTAGATTCAATGAGAATTACTACTTTTGCGCTCCCTTTTTGGGAAAAACAAATCATTTAAACACATGAACCGTTACGAAACTGTTTTCATTTTAACTCCCGTGCTGTCTGAAGAACAGGCAGCGGAAACAGTTGATAAGTTCAAAGGTTATCTGAAAGAACAAGGTGCTAGCATCGTCCATGACGGGAGCTGGGGCTTGCGCAAGCTGGCGTACCCGATTCAGAAGAAATCTACTGGATTTTATCATCTGTTGGAATTTACTGCAGACCCTACCGTGGTTAGACCATTGGAGACTGAATTCCGCCGCGATGAGCGCATCATTCGCTTCCTTACAACTCGCATGGACAAGCATCATGTGATTTATGCTGAAAAGCGTCGTACTAGGAAAGCTACTGAAGCCGCCAGTGCTAATTAATTGTTCAACCCTTTGAATTAAAAGATCATGAGCGACGATATCAGGTATCTCAATCCCATACAACTCGATACCAAAAAAGAAAAATACTGCCGTTTTACTAAAGGCGGAATCAAATACATCGACTATAAAGATGCAGACTATCTGTTGAAATTATGCAACGAACAAGGTAAACTTCTTCCGCGCCGTATCACAGGTACTACACTAAAGTATCAGCGTAAAGTTGCACAGGCCGTGAAAAAAGCACGTCACCTTGCCCTTATGCCGTACGTAGCCGATATGCTTAAATAAGGAGGAAGGCCATGGAAATCATTCTAACCACAGACGTCGATAAACTCGGCAGCAAAGATGAAATTGTAAGTGTGCGCCCGGGTTATGCCCGTAACTTCCTCATTCCTCGCGGAATGGCGTTAGTAGCCACCTCATCTGCTAAAAAACAACTCGAAGAAACTCTTCGTCAGCGCTCTCACAAAGAGGCTAAAAACCTAGATGTAGCTAAGAAAATAGCTGAAAAGATTTCAAATCTTAACCTTAGAATCGGTGCTAAAGCCGGTGAAAATGGTAAAATCTTCGGTTCTGTTAATGCTTTGCAAATTGCTGAAGCGCTCGGAAAACTAGGTTTCACTGTTGATCGTAAAGATGTTGATATTCAAGAAGATCACATCAAACAACTCGGTGATTATGAAGCAACCGTGAAATTGCATAAGCAAGTTCGCCAAGTTGTTAAGTTCGAAGTTGTTGGAGAATAATAGCATAAAATCATTAAAAAAGGCGGGCTTTCCCGCCTTTTTTGTTCTTATTCTGTTTTGCTCATTGGCAAATAGGAGCAATGCGCAATTCTTTGTCCCCAAATTGCATGTTGGTTCATTGGCATTCTATCAACCAGGAATAGGGGTAGAATATGTAGTAGACAGACAATTTTCTCTTCAAGTCAATTCCTTCTACAGACCTTCCACGGCCAATGAGAATTTTATTATGCGCTCCTTCACGGAAGATGGAGCCTCAAAAAATAATAAACTCAGTGGCTACAACTTCTCTATTGAGGGCAGAGCATATACTAGAAGATCAAGAAATGCGGCAACTAAAGTATATTCCGGATTTTTTCTCCGGTATTTCAACTATAAGCTCCAATCCGAATTCAATAGAGATACCGTTAATTACCAATTTGATGCATCGCTAAAAAACATCTCCGGAGGCTTTGAAACCGGTGTGCAATGGGTTATTGATAAAAAGTATAGTATCGATTTTACATTCATAGCGTTGGGCATTGCTTCTAATTTGTTAAAAGGAACAGTGATTCCCGACGATTTTGAAGCTCCCATTGGGGTACTCGAAGACGAAATGCAGGGCATTCCTTTTCTCGGAAACCGCATTATTTTAGAACGGGATAAAGTGGAATCGCTTTTCCGTTTTTCAAACGACTACAAAACATTTGCCGTGAGGGCCACGCTGAGTTTGGGAATAATTTTCTGAATACAGTCCTAATTTATACTTCTAACGTTCCAATCATTCCTTCAATGACTAAATTTGACCATGGAGTTCAAATTAGTTTCTGACTTTCAACCCACTGGCGATCAGCCTACTGCAATTGAGCAATTAACCAAGGGTATTAATGATAATATCCCTTTTCAAACGCTTTTGGGAGTTACCGGATCAGGTAAGACTTTTACCATTGCCAATGTGATCAAAAATGTGCAAAAACCAACCCTGATTCTTTCACATAACAAAACGCTGGCGGCTCAATTATATAGCGAGTTTAAAGAGTTTTTTCCGGATAATCTGGTAGAGTATTTTGTGTCTTACTATGATTATTACCAACCTGAAGCATATATCCCAACCAGCAATACCTATATAGAGAAGGATCTAGCAATTAATGATGAAATTGAAAAGCTGCGTTTGAGCACTACTTCTTCCTTACTCTCCGGAAGAAGAGATATTGTTGTAGTTGCCTCTATTTCATGTATTTACGGCATAGGAAATCCTACAGAGTTCTATAATTCTCTCATCAAAATAAAGCAAAAAGAAAATATAGGTAGAAACAAGTTTTTACTGCGCTTGGTTGAAAGCCTTTATTCCAGAACTCAAACTCCTCCCGAGCGAGGCAAATTCAGGGTAACTGGCGATACCGTTGACGTTCATCTCGCTTATGCCGATGAAATTTTACGCGTTGAATTTTGGGGAGATGAAATTGAATCCATACGCAGTTTAGACCCTGTAACGGGACAGGAGATAAACACTTTTACCGAAATCACCATTTATCCGGCTAATCTTTTTGTAACCGGCAAAGAAACAATGCATTCTGCCATTTGGAGCATACAACAAGACATGGTTGCCCAAATGGAATATTTCAACAAATCAGGTAAATATCTAGAGGCCAAACGCATAGAAGAAAGAGTGACCTATGATATTGAAATGATGAAAGAATTGGGCTACTGCTCCGGAATCGAAAATTACTCCCGCTATTTCGATCGAAGAGAAGCCGGACAACGTCCATTCTGTTTGGTGGATTTTTTTCCTGATGATTTCATGCTTGTAATTGATGAAAGTCACGCTACTGTTCCTCAGATTGGCGCAATGTATGGCGGCGACCGAAGTAGGAAAATGAATCTTGTTGAATACGGATTTCGATTGCCGGCAGCTATGGATAATCGCCCATTAAAGTATGACGAATTTGAGACGCTTTTGAATCAGGTCATATTTGTAAGTGCTACTCCTGCAGACTTCGAGTTGCAAAAATCGGAAGGAGTAGTAGTTGAACAGCTCATTCGTCCAACAGGATTACTTGATCCTCCAATAGAAGTGAAGCCATGCACCAATCAAGTGGATGATCTTATTGGGGAAATCAGAAAAACCATTGAACTTGGATCGAGAGTGCTGGTTACTACGCTCACCAAGAGAATGGCCGAAGA
>JBDNHP010000091.1:0-6699 GCA_041688765.1 Flavobacteriales bacterium | reverse complement strand
CGTAATTACGGCAATGACCCATTGCAATACGCAGCAATTCTATAAATCCTATTTGCTCTGATTGCGCCATGGGTTTTCTCCGGCAGCGTATATACGTTCAATAATATCTACCACCTTAAGCCCTTCGAGCGCATTGGTTGTAATTTGTCCTTTTCCTTTTAGCGTGTTCACCACATTTTCGATAATAAAATGGTGGTTGGCAGCAGAGCCTTTGTAAGAGCCGTAATCATTGGCTGGACTGGCTTCTGGGAGTTCCGGCAGAACATAATCTTGAATATGACAATACTCTACTTCATTCATGTATTGTCCGCCAATTTTAATCGTTCCTTTTTCTCCAATCACCGTCATACTGCTTTCATAATTAACATCGTCGATAGCCGTAGAAAAAGCAATAGATCCAATACCGCCATTTACAAAATCAAAACTCACAAAACCTGAATCTTCAAATTCGGTATTATGCGTATGCTTGAAGTTTCTAAAAGTGCTTCTGATATTGTCGATATCTCCGAAAAGCCAATACATGATATCAATAAAATGGGAGAATTGAGTAAAAAGCACTCCTCCATCCAAATCACGTTTCCCCTTCCATGCTGGTCCTTTGTAATACCTATCATCCCGATTCCAAAAACAGTTTACTTGCACCATATAGACCTCCGCCAAGAGTTTTCTTTCGATGATGTCTTTAATCCACATCGAAGGCGGGGAATACCTATTTTGCATCACGCAGAATACACGTTTGGATCGGTGTAAAGCTTCGTAAATGATTTTTTCACAATCGGATTTACTCAATGCCATCGGCTTTTCAATCACAACATGCATATCGGATGAGAGCGATTGGAGGGCATGTAAAGCGTGCAATCCATTTGGAGTACAAACGGAAACAATATCTAAGTTCTTTGCATTTGCTTTGAGCATTTCATCTACATCATTGTAGAATAATACTGAATCATCTAGCCCACATTCTTGGCGTGAACGTATGTCGCACATGGCTATTAATTCACAATCAGGATTGCGTATTACCATTTCGGCATGTCGCTTTCCAATATGGCCAGCACCGATAACACCGAATTTTATTTTTGTCATTAGATTGAAATTCTAGGCGAAAGTATGAATTAACAAGCTAATCACTCCAAAGCTTGCCTATTGAAGATCAGATATCCGAAGTTAAAAATGACACTCCATTGATCAATGCTCTGATCGAAATAGTTGGCGCTGATGCTAGCCGGACCGATAGGGGTATGAACAATTACAGAGCCAGAGCCCATAAAAAATTGGTCGGGAGTATGATCATAATAGGGTCTATTTTGCTCATCACTTAAGATTTTTCCGAAAGGTTGAAAAACGTAGGCTTCTGCTCTGAGATCGATATTTTTCTTGATCGACCAAACAGTAATTAATCCACCAGAAGCATAATTATGTGCTCTAAATTGAGGCATAAATAAGGTCTGACTTTCGGGGATAGGTTCAAATGCCGGCGCTCTCATTAAGCTCGCTATACGATTATTAAAAAATGGTTGATTACTCATAACACCATCGAGCAAAAAGCCAAATTTCACATTTCCAATTTTCTGAAAGTAATTGACGTATCGGAGTCGGAGAGTCACCCAATTATGCTCATTAACAACAGTGTCACGATCAGTAGAAGTAGAGCCCGGAATAGTTTGTTCACTCCCCTCAACAAATCGTGCGCTGATGTGGAGACTGGTTCCTTTATTTGCAAAAACTTTCCTATTAAGCGTATTTCGTTTGAATGCCAGGGAGAATGTTCCGGCTTTGAAAACAGTTTGATCGGCGGTATCAGTTGAATTGAATGTTTGATTAAGGTAATAATCATCAAATGCTCTCAACAATCGAATATCCGATTCAAAGCGGCTTTTATTACCGGCAGGAAAGCGAAGATTAACACCAGTAAACTGTTCATTTTTGATAATAAAAGAGGGTTTAACATCTTCAAAAAAAGTGGATTGGCTTCTAAAGTAATCCCATCGATTGTAAACGATATGCGGTTCGATAGAAAAAGGAGCGCCCGCCGCAAAATCAAATTTTGCCGCAAGAGCCAACGAGCCATAAAATTTTCCGAAATAAGAATTTGCGCTCAAAGTAGAAGAGAATCTTGAAAAGAGATTGTATCTCACCCCTACAAACCCTGTATTGATAGGCCTAGAGGAGAAATTTCCTCCAAATGAAATAGCCAAATCTTTTTCTTTTTCAACATCTAGAATTAGGGCATAATATCCAGTTTCAGGTTTGTATTTAGCCTGAGGATAAATATTTCGGAT
The DNA here is from genome assembly GCA_041688765.1 of Flavobacteriales bacterium. Lineage (GTDB taxonomy): Bacteria > Bacteroidota > Bacteroidia > Flavobacteriales_D > Sanyastnellaceae > JBDNHP01. The sequence continues at coordinate 4,420 of JBDNHP010000091.1, read as the reverse complement.
TTTATCATCATTATAAACTCTAAAATAATCTGATTTGAGCTTAGCAACGGACACTGGAGAATTATGTCCACCAAGAATATTACGCACATAATTCCCCTGCCCTTTTTCGAGTCCTTTCAATCTGATTTCGTCAAAAACCAATGGCGGGATTTTAGAGTTGAATTTTGCTCTTTTGGCAGTTCTTTCTTCCATGCTCATTTTGCGAGAAATAACAGGAAGAATGTGCTCCATGTGTGACATTGTTTCGGAATAACCGCTAGAAATCGCTTCAGAAACCCGATCGAAAGAAAAAGTACCAACCTTAGCAGGCGGCTCAATAATAAACATGTAATCGCAAATTGCCTCAAAATTGGTTTTGTAAACGATCATGCTTTTGAGCTGAGAAAAAAGATCATTTTTTATAGGCGAACTATCATTTTCAGAAACATTGCATCCAATAATAATATCTGGCATAAAAGCTTCGTACATCACATTGGAAGGGAAGTTATTGTACAATCCACCATCAAAAAGCAATTTACCATTCACTTCAATTGGAGTGAGATAAAATGGAAAGGTGGCTGATGCTCTAACTGCCATAGAAAGACTTCCATCTTTGAATAGAACTTGATTCTTTGATTCTATATCAGAAGCCACGCAGCGGAATGGCACAAAGAGACTATCAAAATTATAGGAAGCAGCTGCATCAGCGCCTGAAAATCCCTCCATAAAACTGAAATCCAATAATTGCGGATTGATAAGATTGGTGGGGATGGTATTAGCGATAAAAGAACCTTTAGCATATTTAAGTGTAACCAGAGAAGCATCGTTATCTCTTTCCTGAAAGTAGTAGTCATACTCTCCGTCTAAGTTTCCGATTGACATACGCTGAAAATCTTCTGATCGAACTAGAGAATCTATTTGGTGCACTGTGAATCCGGAAGCATACATGGCCCCGATGATGGCTCCCATAGAAGTGCCGGTGATATAATCAATTGGAATATCATTTTCTTCGAGCGCTATGAGAAAACCGACATGAGCCAAAGCAGAAGCGCCACCGCCACTGAGCACAATTCCTACGGATTGGGCTTTCAGCGGATTCGAACGAAAAATGACCGTCGCAAAAACAAGCAGCCAAATGCCAATAAAATATCTATGGAGATCTAAGCGCATTTAATAATTTGATGCAAAGTTCTTATTTCCAAGATAAGTAAAAGTTAAAACAAGGGAAAGTTTTGAAAAAAATGAATGCTAATATCGTTTGAAAGCTTGATGGAATCATATATAATAAAACGACAAATACTCTGTCAAGTTATAATCGCACTAAAGTATTTTGCTTAATTCGCTGAAGTATTTAGCGCTTTCAAGCAATGCAGAGCCATACCAGGAAAACAATCTTCCATCCACCTCCACCATTTTCAGATGTGGAAATTCCGATTGCAATTCTTCAAAATGGTTCTTTTTAAACGGAAATGGTTCTGAGGAAAACAGTAAAACTTGAGGATTGAGTCTTTTGAGCTCTGAAATTTCAATTATGGGGTAACGAGAGTGGGATGAAGTTAATACATTTTCAAATCGAGCTTTTTGCATCATGCTATTGATAAAAGTATCAGCCCCCGCTAGCATCCAAGGCGATTTCCAAATAAAATAGGCCGCTCTGAGCAAGGGTTTTGAATTTGGAATGGACTCAAATCCTTCATGAATAATTGAACAGAGCGCAATTGCTTCCTCAGACTTACTGCATAATTGTCCAATGCTTGCAATCATTTTGAAGGCATCATCCAAATTGCGTACATCACTGATCCAAACAGGAACATGATTTTGGAGAGCCTGAATTAATTCAATTGTATTTTCTTCTTTATTGGCTATCACCAAATCAGGCTTCAAATCGAGTATTCGGTTAGCATCCAAGGTTTTTGTTCCTCCAATAATCCTGGCATGTTTTCGCAATTCGGAAGGTTGTAAACAAAACCGAGTAATTCCAACGATCTGATCTTTTAAGCCCAAATACCATAACAACTCAGATTGTGATGGCACCAATGAAACAATGCGTTGAGGAATGCGAGGCACCGCCATTTGCCTACCTAACATATCTGTTACTTGCCGTTCAGCATTATCAAGAGCCATACTGCATAAGCATTTGACGTAAATCTTCTATGTTATTTGCTTCCGAAGCTAATTTATCTGTTCTCCATCTTTTTATCCTCGGAAAACGCAATGCGATACCACTTTTATGGCGTGGTGATTTGCTTATACCTTCGAATGCAATTTCAAAAACCAATTCTGGCACAACACTACGAACAGGGCCGAAACGCTCAATCGTATTGGCTTTAACAAAAGCATCCACTTTTTTGAATTCTTCATCGCTCAAACCTGAATAAGCTTTTGCAAAGGACACTAATTCCTTACCATTCCAAACGGCAAAAGTGTAATCAGTGTACAAGTTGGCTCTTCTTCCGTGCCCTTTCATAGCATAAATCATCACCGCATCAATACTAAGCGGGTCCACTTTCCATTTCCACCATTCACCACGCTTTCGTCCGGTGTGATAAACAGAATCATTTTTTTTCAGCATCAAGCCTTCCGACTGCATATTTCGGGATTGCAATCTCAAATTTTTGAGTTTGTCCCAGTCGCTAAAACTCAATAATGGCGAGAGAAGGAGATTTGGGTGATTTGCCTTTCGACAAATTTCATCCAGTATTTTTATCCTTTCTATAAATGGCATCAGTCTTAGATCCATGCCTTCAAATTCCAATACATCATAAGCCAGCAGTTTTACAGGTGCTTCCAACACTATTTTGGTTGAAACTGATTTACGAGTTAATCGGGTTTGCAGTAATTGAAAAGGCAAAATATCGGTACCGTTGTGAGCTAGTAATTCGGCATCAATCACGGTTCCATGGGGCAAAACAGTTGAAAGTGCTTTCAATTCAGGAAATCGATCAGTAATGAGGTCTTCACCCCTACTCCAGATGAATATTTCATTGTTTCGAACAATTGTTTGACTTCTTATACCATCCCACTTCCATTCTGCCGACCAAATTTCAGGCGATCCTAACTCTTCAGGCAAAATATCGAGAGCATAAGCCAATGAAAAAGGATAAGGTTTAGAATTATCATTACCTGCATTATTGACGAGTAATGAGTCAAAATCAACTGAAGAAGGCTCCCAATCACCCATCAAGGCATGAGCAATTTCATTTTCAGGTTTAGAAAGTAATCTACTCAATGCTTTTACCACAATTTTCTCACTAACACCCACTCGAAATCCGCCAGTAATCAGTTTATTGAAAACGAAACGACCTGAGCTATCAAGGCCCGACCAAGCATCCGTAACGAAACGTTTTTTTTCAGCTTCATCTGCCTTTGCCAATGTTTTTAATCCTAACATCCAATCGCTTAAGCTGAGTTGATTTTGGCTCATTTCACCAGGAACCAAAATGGCGATTGTTTCAGCCAAATCTCCAACTGTGTGATAAGATTCTTCAAATAACCAGGCAGGGATTTTTGAAATTTCAGCCGCCCATTGTCGCAGAAGACTAGTGTTCACAGTTCTTTTAGGCTTTCGGCCACTGAGTAGAGCGATACACCATAACTTATCAGCCTCAGTTGCTTTTTTGAAATATTGAATTAATGCCAGTATTCTGTCATTGGTAGAAGTTGTAGCATCGAGAGCTTCAAAAAGAGCTACGAAATCTTTCATTTTGATTCCTCCTCCGCCCAACTTTTTGAATCTGATATGCCATCAGCCTCTCCTTCAAATTCTGTTTTAATTTCTTTGGCATCAATTCCTTGTTCCGTTAGCCAGGCTGCAAAAACAGAAGAATAGCCATGCGTTACGTAAACACATTCGGCTCCAGTGGCTTTAACGGCATAATTTAAACCATTCCAGTCAGCATGATCAGAAATTGCAAATCCCTTTTCGGCATTGCGTCTTCTCTTGGCTCCGCGCAAAGTCATCCAACCGGAAACATGCGCAACAGAGACATTTCCAAACTTCTTAAGCCAAATACTTTGATCAGCAGCAGGTGGGGCAAGAATAATGGCATTCTTGGCAAGTTCTTGTTTTCCGATCGTTCCGGCATAAATGTCAGTTGGAATTGCGATTCCGGATTCGCGCAATATTTGATTCGTGGAAAATACAGCACCATGACTGTAGACAGGACCGGGCCCATCTTTCAACATAGCCAATATTCGCTGTGCTTTCCCGAGTGAATAGGCCAAAATAACGGGTGTTTTTTCTTCAGAAATACAGTTTTGCCACCAAGCCAAAACAGCTTGTTGCTGAACCAGGTCAGACTTCCAGGAATAGACAGGCAATCCAAAAGTTGATTCGGTGATAAAAGTATGACAAGGAACCGGCTCGAATGCATTTGCGAAAGGATCTACTTGCGTTTTGTAATCGCCTGAAACCACCCAAACTTCACCTTTATATTCAAGG
>JBDNHP010000090.1:0-9007 GCA_041688765.1 Flavobacteriales bacterium | reverse complement strand
GTGATGAAGTTGGGAATGGCGCATCCTATGGGGCCATTGCAATTAGCAGATTTTATCGGACTCGATGTTTGCTTATCTATTTTACGCGTTCTTCATGATGGTTTCGGTCAAGGCAAATACGCACCTTGTCCTTTATTAGTGAATATGGTTGCTGCTGGAAAATTGGGAGCAAAAGCATCTGAAGGTTTTTATGTTTATACCCCCGGATCTAAAGATATTAAGGTTTCTCCGAGCTTTTTGAAATAAGGCCGGAACCTCCGGGTTCCACATGAATTACAGAAAAATAATCCATATCGATATGGACGCTTTTTTCGCTTCGGTGGAGCAACGCGACCATCCCGAGTGGAGGGGGCTTCCCCTTGCTGTTGGCGGGTCAAGGCAACGTGGCGTGGTAGCGGCTGCAAGTTACGAGGCCCGAAAGTTTGGAGTGCATTCTGCTATGCCTTCGGTGCAGGCGCAACGACTATGTCCCCATTTAATTTTTGCTCCCCCTCGCTTTGATGTGTACAAAGAAGTTTCTGATCAAATAAGAGACATCTTTTTAGAATATACCGATTTGGTAGAACCACTTTCTTTAGATGAAGCCTTTTTAGATGTAACGCACAACAAGAAAGAATTACCCTCAGCAACTCTTATTGCAAAAGAAATTAGGAAGAAAATAGTCGATACTACTGGCCTCACTGCATCAGCCGGCATTTCGGTAAATAAATTTCTCGCCAAAGTGGCCTCGGATATTCAAAAGCCAAATGGTCTCACCTTAATTCCACCCGAAAAAGTTCAAGAATTTATTGCCTCGTTACCCATAAAAAAATTCTTCGGGGTAGGAACCGTTACCGCTGAGCGCATGAATAATCTTGGAATCAGAACAGGTGCTGATCTACTCACTTTTAGTCGTCCTGAATTGGTTCGATTTTTTGGGAAAGCAGGAGCCTATTATTTTGATATAGCTAGGGGAATAGATGATCGCCCAGTAAGAGCTGATCGTGTAAGGAAATCGGTTGGTGCAGAAGATACTTTTCGATTCGATATTGATGATGACGAATTATTGAAAGTAGAGTTGCATGAACTGATTTTAAAAGTTCATCAGCGCCTCAAAAAATCGGGATTGAAAGCGAGAACAATTACACTGAAAATCCGATATGATGATTTCAGAACATTTACCCGAAGCCGAACTTTTGAAGATTTTAACGATGAGGAATTTTGGCTTAAAAATGAATCGGAATTGTTACTCAGCGAGCATACGAGAGAAAAAGCAGTGCGACTTTTGGGATTGAGCGTTTCGAATTTGAATATTCGGGAAAGCGAGACCGTTGCCGGACAATTGACGCTCGACTTTTAGAATGAAATCTGATTTTGAAAATTTTATTCTTCGAGTTTATCTAATTCAGATTTCACGAATAAAGCGAGTTCGCTCAAATAAGATTCACTGAAATCAAATTTAATTCCTGCGGTGGCATAAATGTCCGCTATTGATGCGGTATATCCGAGTTTTAGGGCATTGCTAAATTGTTCAATGGCTCTAGTCGGATTTTGTCTGTAATTTCTCCAAACCGCAATTGCACCTAACTGCGCCATACCATATTCGATATAATAAAATGGAACTTCAAACAAATGAAGTTGCTTCTGCCAAGCATTTGCTTTTGCATCTTCAAAACCGCTCCAGTCAACAATGTCAGGACTTAATTCCCATTGCATTTGAGTCCAGGCTTTAAGACGATCTTCTGAACTATGATTTGGATTTTCGTAAATCCAATGCTGAAATCTATCAATCAGCGCAATCCATGGAAGCATCAGGAGTACATCTTCCAATTGCTCCTTTTTCGCCCTGGTTAATTCACTTTGACTTTTGTAAAAAGTTCCCCAATAATCCATGCTGAGCAATTCCATGCTCATGCTGGCTAGTTCGGCAACTTCTGAAGGACAACTTTTATAGGAGGTAAGATGTAAATCGCGGTTGTAAAAAGAATGTATAGCATGCCCACCTTCATGCACCATGGTTACCAAATCACGTGGTGTGCCAACAGCATTCATGAAAATAAATGGAACTCCGGTTTCATATAAAGGATAATTATATCCACCAGGTGCTTTTCCTTCTTTGGAGGCCAAATCCAAATAACCCATATCTGCCATGGTTTGCAAACATTCTCCAAAATACGGATCAATTTGTTCAAACATGGCAACACAACCTCTGAGCAATTCATCAGCAGTATTAAAAGGCTTAAGTGCTGGCCTTCCTTTTGGATCTACTGATAAGTCCCAAGGACGCAAAGCATCAACATTTAAATCCGATTTGCGCTTAGCCTGAATTTCTGAGCTAATAGGAACAATAAGCTTTCGGATGCTTTCATGAAAGTTTTTACAATCCTCAGTATTGTAATCAAATCGAGCAAGAGCAGCAAATTGGTAATCTCTAAAATTCTCAAAACCGGCATTTATTGCCAATTGATTCCGCTTTTGAACTAAGTGACTGAAAAGTTGATCAAGCTGCTCAGTAGCTGCTAGCCGCTCCTTGGTCATGAGACGATAAACTTCTTCCCTGTGAGCGCGATCCGTTGATTGTAATTCTGCAGCAGCTTGTTGCATTGTCATTCGCTTTTCGCCAATTTCGATGCTCATTTTGCCGTTTACGGCGCCAAATTCCTGCGCAAGTTGCTGTAATTCAGTGAGAATTGGAACGTTATTTTCCCTAAAAATCTCAATCTCTCGAATAATTTTCCGCAGGTAAATATTGAATCCCTTTTCATTAAAAGTCTTACTGAATGGGGTGTTGGCGAGTTTTCGGTTTAATTTGTCAGAGGCAGTAACCAAATGTGGCTGAATTCCAGTTATAAATTCTGTGTAAGATTGAAGTGCATCCTCATCTCTGGTGTCAATGGTCATCCGGATATACCTTCTGGCCATATCTTCTTCCAAAACTGCTTCCAGTTCACTTAATTGTTCCAGCCAGATTTCAAATTCAGTTTCATTGTTGATTTCGCAAGTTTCCAGTTCCAACAAATATTGGGCAATATCTTCCCAAGTTTTGATTTTGAGATCTTGAGAAATAAAAGTCCTTGGTGGTGCCTGGATAATAGCCATTATTCAGCTGTATCGGAATTATCATTTTGAGGTGCAGCTTTCTTGGCCCTTGGCTTTTTCGCTTTCGGAGCTTCTTCAACTTCTGCAGTTTCTTCAACTTCCGCAACTACTGTTTCTCCTGTCTCAGTGGCAGTTTCTTCCGTCTCTGCCGAAGCAACTTCTGAGGGATCATCAGCAGTTAATCGGCCATTTTCATGAAGTAAATTGTACCATTGAAACAATTTGCGCAAGTCTGAATCATATACTCTTGCTGAATCGTAATCAGGCATAAGCACCTCCATATATCTTCTCAAATCAGCAGAATCCGCTTTGTGATCTATGCATTTACCACCATCTTCTTTTTTGAAGATTTTTTCAAGTACTTCTTGCAGAGGAACATCCGTTTCAAAGGTATAAATGCTGATATCAGAAAGGGAACTGATTTTCTGAGTAGCATTGATAGGTAACCTTTTTTTGTCTTCGAGAGACTCAACAATGATAATGCTTTTAGATTGGGCTATGAGTTTATATAAGCCCGGCTTTCCCGCAATCGACAAAATGTCTTTTATATTCATATTACTATTATTCGCTTTTTCGAGGCCCAAAAATAAGAACTCTTATTGCTCTTTGACTAAAGCCTTTCAAGCAAAGTTTTGTTCAATTTAAGGTTATTTCAACAATTGGAGAGCTTGAGTATTGATATTTAAAGAGTTAATTATTTTTCGATTGGGTAAAAAGGAATGTCAGGCAACATGCTGTACTGTTCGTTTGCAAAGTCAATGAGCGCACAGTAATGTTTCAAACCATTAGTAATCACAAGATAAGGTACTTTCCAATGAATATTATACGATGCTGCCTGACTGAAAGTAGCCGTTTCTAAACGGATACTAGGTGCTTTACATTCTACCAGCAACCAAGGCAAACCGGCTTTGCTAAAAACTACAATATCAGCGCGGCGGCTTAATCCAAAGATGTTAATTTGTTTTTCCAAGGCAATCAAACCTATCGGAAAACCACGATGTTGAATTAAAAAATGAACAAAATGCTGACGAACCCACTCTTCGGGATTAAGTTTTAACCATTTCTTTCGAACTTCGTCAAAAATTTGTGTTTGGCCCTCCTGCGTTCGGAGCCGGTGATTATAAGAAGGTAAATTAAGTTCTGTCATCAAACACTACTAATAGTTAACTTGCCGCCATGCAAAGTAAAGAGGAAATAGTAAGCAATTGGTTGCCCAGATATACAGGTACTGCTTTGGGGGATTTTGGACAGTATATCTTGCTAACCAATTTCGATAATTATCTGTTCAAGTTCGCAGAATGGAACAATGTGGAAGTGAATGGAATGGATAAATCAATGAAAAATGCCACTGCAAATGACATTACTTTCATCAATTTTGGAATGGGTAGTGCCAATGCAGCAACTATAATGGATTTACTTTCTGCCATTCAGCCCAAAGCGGTGCTTTTTCTTGGGAAATGTGGGGGATTGAAGCGCAAAAATGCCATTGGCGACCTAATATTGCCTATTGCGGCTATTCGCGGAGAAGGCACATCGAATGATTATTTGCTTCCTGAAGTGCCTGCCATGCCTTCATTTTCATTACAAAGGGCAATTTCTTCAACCATTCGCGATCACGGACTTGACTATTGGACAGGCACTGTTTATACTACCAATCGCCGCGTTTGGGAACACGACGTCGAATTCAAAGAGTACCTCCGCAAAACGAGATCCATGGCCATTGATATGGAAACAGCCACGCTATTTGCGGCCGGATTTGCCAATAAAATACCGGTTGGTGCTCTGCTCTTGGTTTCTGATCAACCTATGGTACCTGAAGGAGTTAAAACCGATAAAAGTGATCAAGCCGTCACATCTACATACGTGGATCAACACATTCGGATTGGTATTGACGCATTAAATGAAATTAAGAATGACGGGCGTTCAGTGCGCCATCTTCGTTGGTAATTATGGATCATGATTCTATTATAAAGGACCTCAAATCTGGCAAAGCTGCTTCTTTGTATCTCATTGCCGGTGAAGAACCTTATTATATTGACCAAATCGTAAAGTCAATGGAAGAAGACCTCTTGGATGATAGCCAAAAGGACTTCAATCTCACTATTCTATATGGACGGGATACTGATCCTGAAAAAATCGTGTCACTCGCAAGAGCCTATCCCATGATGGGAGAAAGACAAGTTATTGTGGTGCGTGAAGCGCAGGAAATGGAAGCAGCTAAACGTGGTTCTAAAATGGAGTTTCTAGCAAACTATGCTGAGAATCCTCAGCCATCAACTGTTTTAACACTGGTTTTTAAAAATAAAAGCCCAGACAAAAGATTGACTTGGGTAAAGAATTTTCAGAAAAAAGGAATTCTCTACGAAAATAAAGCACTCCGCGATGATCAAGTGCCGGCATGGATCGAAAAATGGCTCAAGGCTAAAGGTTATAGCGTGAATCCGGAAACATCCCGATTAATTGCTGAACATCTTGGAAATAAGTTGAGCAATATTGTTAATGAACTCAGCAAACTCTCCATTATTTTACCTCCCGGAAGTAAAATTGATTCGGCAATTGTTGAAAGACATATAGGAATCAGCAAGGAGTACAATCAATTTGAATTGCAAAGAGCTTTGGGTAAAAAAGATGTGCTCAAATCCAATCAAATCATTGCTTATTTTGCCAAAAACCCGAAAGAAAATCCAATCCAGGCAAGTTTGATTGCTTTGTATAACTATTTTTCGAAAGTGGGATTGGTACATGTTACTACGCCAGATAAAATGGCAGAGGTTTTAAAAATCAACCCGTTTTTCGTGAAAGAATATCGAGAAACGGCTACCAATTATCAGTTACCCAAGGTGGTACGAATAATGGGTTATCTGCGTGATGCTGATCGGAAATTGAAAGGAGTAGGGAATAAGTCAATCGATGACGAATATTTAATGAAGGAGCTCATTTATAAGATACTTCATTGATGTGATCCGTACTTTTGCAACATGATTTTTGAAAATGATCTCATTCTAAGAGCTGCGCGGGGCGAAGCAGTTGAGCGTACACCCGTTTGGCTTATGCGACAGGCGGGCAGGATTTTGCCTGAATATAGAGCGTTGCGCAATAGTTTGAGTGGTTTTCTGGAACTCGTGACAACGCCTGAACTCGCTGCCGAAGTCACTATTCAACCTGTTGATATTTTGGGTGTTGATGCAGCCATTATATTCTCCGATATTTTGGTAGTCCCAGAAGCAATGGGATTGCCCTATAAAATGGTTGAGAGCAAAGGACCTTATTTTCCGGAAATCATTAAAAGTAAATCGGATATAGAAAAGCTTGTTGTTTCTGATCCTTCAGAATCCCTGAAATATGTTCTTGATGCCATTAAAATCACAAAACGGGAATTAAAAGGGAGGGTTCCCTTAATTGGTTTTGCAGGCGCTCCATGGACGATTTTTTGTTACATGACTGAAGGGAAGGGCTCCAAGGAGTTTTCAGTTGCACGTCGCTGGTTGATGGCTGAACCTGTTCTGGCACGACGATTGCTTGAGCGCATAACTGATATGACATCCGTTTATCTGCAAGCACAAGTGGCAGCAGGCGCCGATATGATTCAACTGTTCGACAGTTGGGCAGGGGTTTTGGGCCCAGAAACTTATCGCGAATTCGCAATTCCTTATTTGAGCAGAATTTGTGATGATTTGAGTGCAAGTGGAGTTCCGGTTACTCTGTTTTCAAAAGGAGCACATTTTGCCATTGCTGATTTAGCAAAATTGAAGTGTAATACCATTGGCGTTGATTGGACCGTTGATCCTCGAAAAGCTAGACAGGAAGCGGGAATTGAGAAAACACTTCAAGGAAATTTGGATCCGGCTGTTTTATATGCAGATGATCAAAAAGTTGTAGAAGAAACACAAAGAATGCTCTCAGGTTTTGGCAACCGGAGGCATATTGCTAACTTGGGCCACGGAGTTTACCCTGATATCCAGCCCGCAAAAGTCAAATTGTTTATTGAAACCGTTAAAGCATACCAACATGAAGTTTAAGAATTATGCGCTCTACCTGAGTGTAACTCTGTTCTCTGTAGCCTTTAGTCCTGCTTTTGCTCAGGATGATACTGAGTCTAAAGATGGAGACGGCTCAGTGAATCTTATTGAAAACTCAGATTTTGAATTGAGCAATGGTCGTACATTAAAGGAGTTTGGGGGTCTTGATGAATTCTGCGAAAAATGGTTCTCTGCCACAGAATCAAAGGCTGATCTTTTTGCTCGTGGAGTGAAATCAGGAAAAGTAAATGTGCCTGATAATATGTTCGGCACACAGGAACCGGTTTCCGGTGACTTTTACGCTGGATTTCGCGCTTACACAACTGATAAAAAGTTTAACCGAAGCTATTTGAGTACTGAATTGCGCACCCAGCTCGAAAAGGATCAAACTTATTGTGTCAAATTCAACATCAGTTTAGCTGATTTGAGCAAGTTTGCCGTAAATAATGTTGGTGTAGTATTTACTGATAAGCGCACCGTGCAGCCTAATACCGGTGAAATGGTTAAAGCCATGGCTGTTTCTGATCCAACCAATAAAGTTTATAACGATATGGACGCTTGGGTTACAGTGTGCGGAACTTATATCGCCAAAGGCTCTGAAACCCATATTATAATTGGATGTTTTGAGCGCGATGATAAAATCAAAATAGAAAAACCTAAACGTCCGAAAGGAGCCGTTGGAACCCAGGTTTACCAAGCATATTACTATGTTGACAATGTTGAAGTACATCGTATTCAGGCTAAATCACAGTGTAATTGCGGCGGTGTAAGTCGCGAACCGGATGTGATCTATTCTAGATCTGTGGTTATAACTGAGACGATGACTCCAAGCGATATTGTTAAGGCATCAGAAGTTTATTATGCATTCCTTAAGGATGATATTACGCCAATGGCAAAACGTGATCTGGATAATATCGTTAAGATCCTTAAAGAAAACCCTAATATCAAATTAGAAGTTGTGGGTCATAATGATAATGACGAAACCAGCGAAGCAGCAATCAATTCCCGTTATGCAGAACTGGCAAAGTCACGTGCTGATAAAGTGGTTGAATACCTGAAGAGTCAGGGAATTTCTGAAATGAGAATTGTTCCTAAAACTAAATACAATACTGAACCTGCCAATAATCGCCCTACTCCATTGAGCGTTGCTCAGAACCGAAGGGTGCAGTTTATAGTGAAGTAAAATAAGGCTTTGAAAAAGGTGCTTCGGCACCTTTTTTTATAGTCCTTAGCGAAAGAGTACCAAATAAATCAATCATTTTGAAGTTATTTGTTCAAATGAAGGAATTCTTTACTGCAAGCTTCCTTGTTATTCTTTCTTTTAGCATGATAGCTCAAAATCTGCTGAAAGATCCCAGCTTTGAGTTGTATAAAATTTGCCCGAGCAATTACAATCAGCAAAGCCTTAATCAACTTGAAAACTGGGAACAACCGGCAAAAGGAACTCCCGATTATTTCAATACTTGCAGCAACAAAATGAATGTGACCCGAAATATATTCGGCAATCAGGAGACTTTTGAAGGAGAAGGTTATGTTGGATTGGTTACTTTTTCGCCATCTCAAAGAAACTACAGAGAGTATTTGCAAACTAAGTTAAGTCGCCCGCTTCAAGCAGGCGAATTAGTTTGTGCTTCAGCTCAAGTCTCCGCCGCTGATCTAAATCGCTATTTCACCGGTGGTTTCGGAATGTATTTCAGTAAGCAGCGTTACAATAATGATCGTTCTGGTGTATTGGAAGTGAAGGCCCAAGTGATGAATCCTATGCTCAGTGTACTCGACAATACGGATGCATGGGTTGAAATGAGCAATACTTTTGTGGCTGAAGGAGGAGAAGAGTATGTTGTTATAGGCAATTTTTTAGCCGACAAACAAATGCGTGTTCTCAGGAAACATCAAGTGTTAAAGGAAGG
>JBDNHP010000089.1:0-3777 GCA_041688765.1 Flavobacteriales bacterium | reverse complement strand
TGGCATTTTTCCCCATGATTCCATCAACCTGTACATGTCTGCTGCTAAACCCTGTGCAGTTTGCACCGCAGGTATTATTTCAACCAAAGGCATTAATGGTGCGGGATTAAAAAAATGCAGTCCGATAACTCTTTCCGGTTTGCTGCAAGCAGAAGCAATAGAAGCAATGGAAAGAGAAGATGTATTACTTGCCAGAATGGCATCAGGCAATAGCTTATCGAGTTCTTCAAAAACGGCTTTTTTAACTTCCAGTTGTTCTATAATTGCTTCAATAACTAAACCGGAATCTATTAAGTTTTTGATGTCAGAACTAAAGGTAATTCGTCCAATTATAAGTTCAGATTGTGAAGAATCAATTTTGCCTTTCGAAACCAGTTTTTCAAATAGGCTCTTTAAATTGGAAGATGCCTTGTTTAATGCACTGTCACTCTTGTCAATAATTACAACTTCATGTCCTGACTGAGCTGCAATTTGAGCAATTCCAGAACCCATAGCACCAGAACCTATTATGCCAATTTTCATGCTTTTAGATTTGTGCTGCAAGTTCAGTTATTTTATGAAATTAACCTCGCTTTTTTGTAAATATTTCAAGGTCGATGCGCTTCATTATTCTGGATTGTAAAAAAGGGCCAGCTGTATTGGAAATTGACAACATATTTTCAGATGAATGCTCTATGATTTAAATACATGAACAATTGTTTATTGCAGTGTTTTATTGCAAGCAAATCATTTGTATCCGATGATTTCGATGTTTATTATTTCTGAGTAAGTTTTAACAAAGCGGTATTCAAAATTTTGCTTTATAAAATCGATGATTGCAGTTTGATAAACGAAGATGGAATCTCCAGGTTTTAGTTTTCTCCAATCTTTGAATTTGCAATTTATATTTTTAAGTTTAAATTGATGCATATAAAATTGTAAATGCGCATTATAACCTTCATATACTATATATTTATTATCTACATTAATATTTTCTTTGATAACATTTTTCATGAAGTAGCTAAATAAGTACATTGGCTTATCAACAATGATTTCAGAAGGTTTGTAGTTCCTTTGCAGCAATCCTTGATAAGGAATGATAAACACCAAGAAAAGAAATACTGAAGCTGCAATATTGAACTTAAAATTATATTTGAAATAATTATTTTCTGATATAAATTCGAAAACAATATAAAGGTTGATGGCTGCTAGTAAGGAGAGTATTGGAAACAAAGGTAAATCATACCAAAACAGTTTGGTTTGTGCAAAGGAAATGATTAAGAAATAACTTATAGCTAGTGTGCTCAAGTAGATCGTTATTTTTCGCAGTTCTTCATTTTTAGTTAAAAGTCCAAATGCAACTCCGCCCGGAAGAAGATATGCCCAAAGAGGAAATCGAAAATCAATCAAATTGAGATAGTAAAACCAAAATCCGTGTTTATGAGCTTCGATAGTTTCGGTGAATCTACCTGCCAGTTCATTGTCATATACTAATTGCAGGTAGCCAGGATTTAATGCATTTCTGAATATATAATAGCTACCAACTACAAAAACACTTGTAATCAATCCTAAATAGAAATGTTTATTTCGCAGGAAGAGATGGAGTGAGTTACGATAAAGTGCGTAGATCAGAAAGGCCGGACAAAAGAGCAATGCACTAATGCCTTTTGTCAATATGGCGAGCGCAATAAAAGTGAACAAAAGATAAAGTGTTTTATTACTCTTGTTTTCAATATATTGATAGAAACTGAAGCAGGAAAGCGTTGTGAAGAGACAGAGCAAAGCATCATAATCGCCGCTTCGTCCGCCATGAATATTGATATATCCTTCGGCACATAGAAGAATTAGAATAGAAATGAGGCCATAACTTAGATTGACATATCTCTTCGCCCAAAGAAAGACAACTATTAAAGTAATAAACGCTGCAATGGCTGAGGGGAATCTGACTGAGGCCTCGCTAACCCCACCGAGTTTCAAGCTTATTAATTGCAACCAAATCATTAGTGGTGGTTTGGTATTCCAAAGATCAGGAGCTTGTTCGAAATGTGTCACCAGCAAATTGCCATTTCCCATCATTTCGAGTGCATTCAGCGCAAGTCGAGATTCATCCCAAACTCTTATTGGCAAAGATCCCAGATGTCCGAAAATGGGGATCACAAAGGCAGTTACTAAAATAGCAAACAGAAGATGTTTCAGAATCTTATTTTTGAATTCCGATCTATCTGTAATTCTGAGTCGATTGTTCAAAATTTTGGCCTTTGGAAAGATCCTAAAGATACACTAAAGCTATCCGTTTTGATGATGTTTAGCCGCAGGAATGGGCGCAATTGAGCTTTTGTTGTATGATTGGAATGCTCCGTGATGAAAATGGCATAATTTATGAAGACATTTGTTATTCCTTAATCAGGATAAGCTCGCAACTTGCGCTCTCAAACAACAAAAATATGCAAAAGATAATTGTATTCAGTCTTTTTATTTCGCTTATGGGTAGCGCATTTGCTCAAAAGGAATTAGCAGAGCATCAAGTATGGAATCAAATTCTTGCTAAACACGTAACTGTTGATGGTAAAGTAGACTACACAGGTGTTAAAGCGGATCCTTCATTTGCACGTTATATTTCTACGCTCCAAGCAACAACAGTTAATGATAATTGGACTCGAGAGCAGAAAATGGCTTATTGGATCAATGTTTACAATGCTTTTACCATTAAATTGATAATTGATAACTATCCTATTGAGTCCATTACAAAACTGGAGAAACCTTGGGACAAGCCGTTTATAAAGATCGGAACCTCGGCTTATTCCTTAAATCAGATTGAGAATGACATTCTCAGAACAAAATTCAAAGATCCTAGAATTCACTTTGCTGTTAATTGTGCTTCATTTTCCTGTCCTATTTTGTCTAATCAAGCATACACAGCATCGAATCTTGAAAGTCAACTCGATAAGATGGCTCGTCAGTTTGTGAATGATCCTTTAAGAAACAAATTGAGTGGTAGTTCTGCGGAGATTTCAAAAATCTTCGAATGGTATGCTGCGGATTTTGGCTCTGCAATTGGTTTAATTGATTTTTTGAATAAGTACGCATCAAAGCCATTGGCAAAAAATGCCCGTATTACTTATATGGAGTACAATTGGAATTTGAATAAGAAATAATTTTAACCGAAAAAATATGTATCTTAGTCTTGACTAGATATATATTTTTTCGGATTTTCATTTAAATGAAGAATCTGTTTTTAATCATATCGCTTATGTCTTTTTTAAGCAGTTGCGGACAGCAATCCTTTGATGAAATGCTGGATGAGTTGCTGAG
Organism: Flavobacteriales bacterium; assembly: GCA_041688765.1. Classification (GTDB taxonomy): domain Bacteria; phylum Bacteroidota; class Bacteroidia; order Flavobacteriales_D; family Sanyastnellaceae; genus JBDNHP01. The sequence goes on along the minus strand of JBDNHP010000089.1, from coordinate 486 downwards.
CCATACTGTGACTGAAGTAAAGCCATCAGAATTGAAAGCGTCAAAAGTTCAGTTTTTGGATGCAAGGGAAACAGAAGAGTTTAAAATTTCGCATATTCCGGGAGCTAAGCATATTGGCTATAACAATTTCAATTTGGAACTTCTATCTGGTATAAAAAAGGATACGCCTATTGTGGTATACTGTTCTGTTGGATATCGGTCTGAAAAGATTTCTGAAAAGCTGATAGAATCTGGTTATACTAATGTTAGAAACCTTTATGGAGGAATTTTTCTTTGGAAAGACGCTGGGTTTGAAGTTGTAGATGAAAATGGGCCAACAGAAAGGGTTCACACTTATTCGGAAAAATGGTCTAAATGGCTAAAATCCGGGAATAAAGTATGGTAGATCGCCCCGGAAATCTCATTGTATTTACTAAACCTCCCCAAAAAGGGAAAGTCAAAACCAGGCTTGCATCAACTATAGGTGATGACAATGCGCACGCTGTC